>JAGRJL010000626.1:548-1262 GCA_020442775.1 Lysobacterales bacterium
CAGATGATCGCGCTGATGGCGCTGCTCTCGCTGGTTTTGGGTAACTTCGCGGCTATTGCGCAAACCAACATCAAGCGAATGCTCGCCTATTCCACCATTTCCCACGTGGGCTTTCTGTTCCTGGCATTGCTGGGCGGTAGCAAGGCCGGTTACGCCGCGGCAACCTTCTACGTGTTGACCTACGCACTGATGACCGCGGGTGCTTTCGGCGTGATCATTGCACTGGAAAGGCAGGGATTTGCCGCCGATCAGATCGAAGACTATCGCGGCCTGAATCAGCGCCATCCCTGGCTCGCTTTCATCATGCTTCTGTTGATGGCTTCACTGGCGGGGGTTCCACCACTGGTGGGCTTCTTCTCGAAGTTGCTGGTGCTGCAGAATGCGGTACAGGCCGGTTATCTCTGGCTTGCCATCATCGGTGCTGTGTGTGCCGTGATCGGCGCCTTTTATTACCTGAGGGTGATCAAGGTGATGTATTTCGATCCGCCTCAGCAGGATCTGGAGTACCAGGCCCCGGGTGATCTGAAGTTTGTGCTGGGTCTGAACGGGCTTGCACAGATCGCTCTGGGACTTGGCTGGGGCCCATTGATCGCGCTTTGCCTGCGAGTCTGGGAATAGCTGATTGGCACACCGATAGCGAGTTTTCGGTTGATAATTTCACCGGGAATGGCTATAGTCGATGGTTCCGGTGCGGGGTGGAGCAGTCTGGCAGCT
>JAGRJL010000627.1 GCA_020442775.1 Lysobacterales bacterium
GTCGGCATCTCGTCCAGCAGCAGTTCCTGAGGCTGCCAGTTGTTGCCTAGCCTGCTGAGCAGCAGCTGCTGCAGATCCGTCTTGGCGCCGCCATCGACACCGTCGGCCTTGCGCCAGCCCAGAGCCGCCCGGGCAGTTGGCAGACGCACACGCCTGAGCGCCGCCGGCAGCGCCATGCTCAGCACTTCCCCGCGACCGCGATGGTAGTAGCGGGCCACAAAACTCAGACTGCGCCAGAGCTCATCATCAAACCAGGGCTGCTCGTCGAGCACCGCACGCAGCGGTTTCAGCTCTCGATCACAGGCCGAATCCCGCGGCCCCGAGCCGACCACGAAACCCACCGTTTCCCGATGTCCGAAATCCACCAGCACTCTGGCGCCGACAGCGGGTCTAAGGTCCCCGCCCAGGTAGTCGAATGGGCCGGGAACCGGGGTGGAGAACACGACCTGCACGACCCAATCAGACACCGTTCGGCCTCATCCTGGCCCGGGACCGGAAAAGTCCCGAGAAAGCGTGTCGATGCTCACACTTATACACACTTGCCGCTTCCCTAGAACGATTCATCGATTGCTTGTCAAGCGCTTCCTGACGATCGATGAAAAAATGTTAAGTGATTGATTTTTCTATAGTTCAGAAAAGTGATCATAAAATTGTCACAAAGCGAAAAGGCCCGTCCCAACTGGATTTTTTCGCCACCCTCAAACTTTCTCCACAGAGTTATCCACAGGGCGTGTGGACAACTCAAACTAGTCCCCGTGAGACAAGGACTTATCGAATTTTGCTGAGAATCTCTTCACCTTGTGGCGATAAGTGACGCAGGGCGTCAGCGCCCTGCGCGCCACGCCAAGGGGAGCCCAATCCATTCTTTCCACCGCACCGAGCAGCGGCTCACGCGGCGCGCTCATTATCGCTTGCCACTGAGCGTCATCGGTCAACCAATCGCACCCTGGCGCGTTGACAACTGGACTGATCCCACCCGGAGGTTGTGGCAGCCACTATGATTGCGCAAGTCCTGGAAGCAAGGTCCATGACCATGGCAGAACCGGCGTCCGCTGACGCCAAGGCCCATCGCAGCGCGCTCGATCGTTTTCTCAAGGAGGTGGAGCGCAAGGCGTTGCGGATGGCGGAGCTGGGCACCCGGAATCGCGAGGACGCGATGGATCTGGTGCAGGAGGCAATGCTGGGCTTTGTTCGTCACTACGCACGCAAGCCATCGGATCAATGGGCACCACTGTTCTATCGGGTACTGGACAGTCGGCTACAGGACTTTCATCGCCGCCAGACCGTACGCCGACGCTGGCGGGTATGGCTCAAGCCCTTTGCCGATGACGACGATCACGGGAACGACCCACTGGCGCAGGCAGCCGACGCGGAAACCCTCGGGCCGGCCCATCAGGCCCAGGGACGGCAGGCGCTGGGCGAACTGGATTGCGCACTGCAGGCGCTACCGCCCAGACAGCGTCAGGCCTTCCTGCTGCGAATCTGGGAAGGCTTTGACGGGGCGATGACTGCAGGCATCATGGGATGCTCGGAAGGTAGCGTCAAAACGCATCTCTCACGCGCGATGAACACTCTGCGTGAACGATTGGAGGACCATCGATGAGTTCGCTGCCGGATACGGATCAGCTGAGCGAGCGAATTCGGGCGCAGCTCGACGACTCGCTGCAGGACTACGATGCGGTTACGCTGTCTCGGCTCAATCAGGCCCGTCAGCGCGCGCTGGAGGCACTGCCACATCGCACGGCACCGCGCTGGCAATGGCCGGCCATCGGTTTCGCCGCAGCGCTGTCATTGATGCTGGTCCTGGGCTGGCAACGAAACCCGGAACCGATTGGCGACGCCAGCGATTCGGAGTGGATGGCGTCCGTGCTCAGTGACGATGAAATGGCGCTGCTGGCGAGCGATGACGAGTTGGAGATGTTCCAGAACTTGGAGTTCTACGCGTGGTTGGAACAACAGCAGGACTGGGATGGCTCCTCATCCTGACCGCACCGCTGGCCGATCCTGCGGCAGCGAATCTACCGAGCAGGGAACAATTGCTGTTCATGCTCGAATTCAGCGATGCGCAGGGCGAGTTCATCGACCCTTTCGACATCCAATCGCCGGGCAACGACGAGGAGCTGATCGAAGCCAAACCTGCCGAGCAACCGGGCGCAGATTCGGAGGGCCACGCTGATGCGCGCGATGGCTAGAATGCTGCTCACGCTGATGCTGTTGTGCGGCCCGCTGATGGCGGCGGAGCTGGACTGGGGCTCGCTGGATCCAGAAACCCGTCGGGTGCTGACGCCCTTTGAACAGGAGTGGAGCACGCTCGATCCGCAGACCCGGGAAAAGCTGGTGAACCAGGCACAACGCTGGGTCGCCGCCAGCCCCGAGCAGCGCGCGCAGGCGGCCGAACGCTTCGCCCGCTGGCAGAATCTGCAGGAGCCGCAGCGTCGCGAGTTGCGCCAGCGCTATCGCTGGTTCCGGGAGCAGCCGCCAGAGCGCCAGCGCCAGCTGCGGCGGGTATTCCAGCGCTTCCGCCATTTGCCGCCGGAGGAACGGCGCGCGTTGATGCGTCGCTTCGAGTCGATGACCGACCAACAGCGTCAGGGTTTTATCGAAGGCGTGCGGATGAACGAAAGGGCCAACGGGATGCGGCGCTTCCTGGAACGATTCAGTCAGGAAGAACGGCAGCAGCTTCGTCGGATCGATCAGAGTCTGAGCGATGAGCAGCGAATGATCTTCCGCCATCGCGTCCGCAGCACACCGCCCGATCAGCGCGAGCAGCTGATGCGCCAGTGGCTGCAAATGAGTGATCGGGAGCGCACCGAGTATTTGCAACCACGCTAGCCGATCTCCGCGGCGCGGCGCAGGGGCGGCAAGCACAATGGCCAGCGGCCCAGCGCAGTTTGGCCATCCCGCCCGCCCGGCCGGGGGGCTAAGCTGGCCCCATGAGCGAACAAACTGATCCTGTCCGCCTGCAGGCACTGATCATCGGTGCCGGATTTGCCGGTATCGGCATGGCGCGGGCGCTGCGGCAACTGGGCATCGACGACTTTCTTCTGGTCGACCGCGGCGACCGGCCCGGCGGCGTCTGGCAAGCCAATCGCTACCCTGGCGCGGCCTGCGATGTCCCTTCGCACCTGTATTCCTTCAGCTTTGCGCCGGCCACCCATTGGTCGCGCCGCTACGGCCCGCAAGCGGAAATTCGCCAGTATCTGGAAAATTGTCTGGATCGCTTTGAGTGTCGCTCGCAGACGCTTTTCAACACCGAGATTGCGAGCGCGCATTGGGACTCCGAGCAGGGCCACTGGCTGGTGCGTGATAGCACCGGAAGATGCTGGCAGACCCGCTGGCTGTTCAGCGCGGTAGGCCAACTCAGCCAGCCGCAGCGCCCGAAAATCGACGGCATCGACGAGTTCGCCGGGCCGGTCGTGCATTCGGCACAATGGCCTGAGGATCTGCAGTTGAATGACCAACGGGTCGCGGTGATCGGCAGTGGGGCCAGCGCGATCCAGTTCGTCCCCGCAATCCTCCCGGCAGTTCGCCAACTCACGCTGTTTCAGCGCTCAGCGCCATACGTTTTGCCCAAGCCCGATGGCCCCTACAGTCGCGCGCAGCAGCAGCGTTTTCGGAACTGGCCAATACTGCAGCGCCTGAGCCGGTGGGCCCAATATCTGTCGCATGAAGCGCGCGGCATGGTGCTGTTGCACTCGCCGCTACTGCTGCGCGGATATCGCTGGTACTTCGAACGTGGCTTGTCTCGTCAGATTGCGGACCCGGCACTGCGCGATCGCCTGCGCCCAACCGAGGCGCTGGGGTGCAAGCGAGTGCTGTTTTCCAACGACTGGTACGCGGCGCTGGCGGACCCCAGGACCACCGTGGTCAGCGATGGGATCAGCAGGATCCATGCGCGCGGCGTCGTCGACTGCCGGGGCAACGACCACCCCGCCGACGTTCTGATACTCGGTACCGGTTTCCAGGCCACTCGCTTTCTGAGCCCGTTGCAGATTCACGGTAGCGACGGGCTAGAACTCAATCAGGCCTGGCGGAATGGTGCGCAGGCCTATCTGGGAATGTGCATGCCCGGCTTCCCCAACTTTTTCATGCTTTACGGGCCCAACACCAATCTGGGCCACAACTCGATCGTGTTCATGCTGGAATGTCAGATTCGCTATGCGACGCAGGCACTTGGCGCACTCAATCGCTCGCCGCAGCGCTCCATGCAGATCCGCCGCGATATTCATCAGCGCTACCAGAATGGCCTTGAGCGGCGACTGCAACGCTCGGTGTGGTCCAGCGGCTGCCACAGCTGGTATCACGACGAGCACGGCAGGATCACCACCAACTGGCCGGGTTCGACGGTGAGCTACGCCTGGGCCACCCGGCGCTTCCGTCCGGACCAGTTCGAGTACCTCGACCTCGGAGCGCGGCAATGATGGCTGAAGGGATTGTTGACCCGCCGTGGGAGATGCAGGGTCAGGGCTGGATCATGGTGTGTCAATGGCCCCGACGATGGCTGATCGAGCGGGGCTGGGTGCCCAGCGCGCTGGCTGACCGTTTCCTCGGCGGGCCGGGTGCGATCATGCTGGTCGACTATCGGGAGTGCCCGATTGGCCCCTATCGTGAGCTGCTGATGGTGCCGGGACGATTCCGCACGCCGGTGGGGCCGCGACCGAGTATCACCCGGATTCTGGTCTCTACCCAGGTCAGCGTGGACAACGGCCGTCGCCACTGGGCGATTCCCAAGACCCTGGGCCACTTTGCGATTGAAGCAATGTCCCGCGGCGAACGCTGGACGATCGAGGAACAGGGTCGCCCCCTGGCCCGCTTCGAATTGCGCTCCCGGGGTCCTGCCCTGCCGGTTTCCACGCACTGGTCACCGTCTTCCTGGTCCACCCTCGCCCAGCCCAGCGGCGATCGCTGGCTGCTGACCCAACCGGCTGTGCGAGGCCGGGTCGCTCTGGCCAGACTGGAGGCCAGCTGGTGTGACGAGTTGGCCTTTCCCCAGCTCGACGCCGGACGCCGCTTGCTGACTGCGCGGGTCAGCGGCTTTCAGATGCGCTTCAACCCCGCGCAAGCGCTGGATTGAGCACCACCCAAATGCGCCGGAGCCCGGCACAATGGCGTCTGCCTTTCGCCCGAAGCATCCGCCATGTCCGATCCACTGCTGAGAGGGATCAAGGTTCTCGACCTGTCGCGGGTGCTGGCCGGACCCTGGGCCACGCAGCTGCTGGCTGACTATGGTGCAGAGGTCATCAAGGTTGAGCACCCGCAGCGCGGCGACGATACCCGCGCCTGGGGGCCGCCTTATCTGCGCGACGCCGAAGGTCGGCCAACCACCGAATCAGCCTATTTCCTCTCTGCCAATCGCGGCAAGCGCTCGCTGTCGCTGAACCTCGCCAAACCCGAGGGACAGGCCATTGTCAGGCGTCTGGCCAGCGAGGCCGACGTATTGGTCGAAAATTTCAAGGTTGGCGCACTGGCCCGCTACGGACTGGATTTCGCCAGTTTGAGCGCCTTGAATCCGCGGCTGATCTACTGCTCCATCACCGGCTTTGGCCAATCCGGACCAGATGCTCATCGATCCGGCTATGACGCGATGATCCAGGCCATGGGCGGACTGATGTCGCTGACCGGAATCGCCGAAGGCGAACCCGGCGCCGGCCCCCTGAAGGTCGGGGTGGCGGTCGCGGACCTGATGTGCGGGATGTACGCCAACAGCGCGATCCTCGCTGCGCTACACGCCCGCGCCCAGCATGGTCGAGGCTGCCATCTGGATCTGTCGCTGCTGGACACCCAGGTCGCCTGGCTGGCCAATCAGGCTCAAAACTATCTGCTCAGCGGGGAGAACCCGGAGCGTCGCGGCAGCGCGCACCCAAACATCGTTCCCTATCAATCATTCGCCACTGCCGACGGCCATATCATGCTCGCGGTCGGCTTTGACCATCAGTTCACCCGGCTTTGCCACTGTTGCGATCGACCCGAACTGGCCAGCGACCCGCGCTTCGCGCGCAACCCGGATCGGGTCCGCCACCGCAGTGAACTGCTGACCCTGCTGGAACCGCTGTTCGCTG
>JAGRJL010000628.1:0-1483 GCA_020442775.1 Lysobacterales bacterium
AAGAACATCGTCGGCGTGGTGCTGGCCTGCAACAACTACCGGGTAGTGGATCTGGGCGTGATGGTGCCGGCGCAGAAAATCCTGGACGCGGTGAAGGCCGAGCACGCGGACGTGCTTGGCCTGTCCGGCCTGATCACCCCCAGCCTGGAAGAGATGCATCAGGTCGCCCGCGAGATGCAGCGCCAGGGACTCACCGTCCCGCTGTTGATCGGCGGTGCCACCACCTCGCGCGCGCATACGGCGCTGAAGATCGAGCCGCACTATCAGTCGCCCACGGTCTGGGTAAAGGACGCCTCGCGCGCGGTGGGCGTGGCGCAGAAGCTGCTGAGCCGCGAGCAGCACGACGCCTTTGTCGCCGAGATCCGCGCCGACTACGCACAGGTTCGCGAACGCCACGCCCAGCGCGACGTTGGCAAGCGGCTAGTGCCCTACCACGTGGCGCGCCAGCGTCGGGTGCCGATCGATTTTGCCGCTCAGGCGCCCGCCGCGCCGAAGCAGACCGGCGTTCACGCGCTGGCCCCCTACCCGCTGGCCGATCTGGTGGCCTGTATCGACTGGACCCCGTTCTTTGCGACCTGGGAGCTGGCCGGCCGCTTCCCCGCGATCCTCGACGACGCCGTCGTCGGCAGCCAGGCGCGCAGCCTGTACGCCGACGCCCAGGCGATGCTCAAGCGCATCGTCGCGGAGAACTGGCTGGAGGCGCGCGCGGTCTACGGGATCTGGCCGGCCAACCGGGTCGGTGACGACATCCAGATCTACGCCGACGAGGATCGCACCCAGCCGGTGCGAACCATCCACTGTCTGCGCCAACAGGCGGACAAGGCCGCGGACAAGCCACAGTTTTGCCTCGCCGATTTCATCGCTCCGGCCGAATCCGGCATCGCCGACTGGGTCGGCGCCTTCGCGGTCACCGCCGGCATCGGCATCGACAGCCGGGTCGCCGAATACGAGCGTGATCACGACGACTACAACGCGATCCTGCTCAAGGCCCTGGCCGACCGCCTCGCCGAGGCGCTGGCCGAGCGCCTGCATCAGCGCGTGCGCACCGAGTTCTGGGGCTATGCGGCGGGCGAGTCACTGGACAACGAAGCGCTGATCGCCGAAGGCTATCAAGGCATCCGCCCCGCGCCTGGCTACCCGGCCTGCCCGGACCACACCGAAAAGGGCACCCTGTTCGACCTGCTCAATGCGACCGACAACGCGGGCATGAGCCTGACCGAGAGCTATGCCATGCTGCCCACTGCGGCAGTCAGCGGCCTGTATTTTGCCAACCCGGCCAGCCAGTACTTCGTGCTCGGCAAGATCGATCGAGAGCAGGTGGTGGACTACGCCAAGCGCAAGGGCTGGAGTCTGGCCGAAGCCGAGCGCTGGCTGGCGCCGAACCTGGGTTACGAGCCGCAAGGTAGCGTGGAGAAGGCGGCGTAGTCGAAGGCTTTGCCCCAAGCCCGCATATTCATCAATGTTCGTCGCGAGGGTTTCGCAG
>JAGRJL010000628.1:1497-5133 GCA_020442775.1 Lysobacterales bacterium
ACCTTAAGATCGGCGAAGGCGTACTCGACAGTACGTCGAGTCGATAGCAGGGAGCAAACCACGCTACAGCGCGCCTGCGGAAGCCGCAGTAGAAGGTTCATGAATAATGCGGGCTAGCCTCCGATTGCCGCCCCGGCCCCCGGCACGCGATCAGCGGGCCCACTGCTCCAGCACGATCCGATCTGCGCCGCTTTCGCCGCGCAGGAAGGCAGCGATGCGCTCAGCCACAGCTGGTGAGCTCATGAACAGGTTGTGGCCGGCGTTCTCAACGACCGTGATCTGCACATTGGACAAGCCCGCAACCGCCTGACGCTGACTGTCGGGGTAGGTGCGCCCGTCCAGAGTGCCGCTCAGGACCAGCACCGGCACCTCGCTGCGCGGACCGCGGCGGAAGTCTTCGC
This sequence comes from Lysobacterales bacterium, assembly GCA_020442775.1. Classification (GTDB taxonomy): domain Bacteria; phylum Pseudomonadota; class Gammaproteobacteria; order Xanthomonadales; family SZUA-5; genus SZUA-5. Next base: position 1,899 of record JAGRJL010000628.1, read on the forward strand.
CCAGGTCCAGTTCTGGAATCAGATCAGCCAGCTGCGGCATCGGAAAATTCAGGTATCCGCCCAGCAGTGCTGCTTTCGATTCCCGCTCGAAGCTCTGACGTGCAGACCGGCTGATCCCGGAGGCGATGTCCATCGCGAAGGGCATCGGGTTGTAGCGGATCGGCTGACCGGGCCGATGAAAACGCCCTACCACTGCCGCCACCGGTTCCAGCACGCCCGCATCGACGGCGGCATAGAGCTGCAGCAGCTGCAGTGCATTGCCCGGATCGGCAATCATCATCGAGGCGAACTCCTGCATGTCGCGGCGCTCCAGCAGAAATTCGTAGGGCTCTCCGGCTGGCGGTGAGATCTGCAGCATGATTGGCTCAGCTTCCAGCTTGGCGTGGACCCGACGCATCAGCCCAACCAGATCGGGTAGCTGGGCCGCCAGCTCGGGCTGGGTGTTTATCGCCTGCTGCAATCGCTCGAAGTAGGCGTCGGTCTGCGCCGGGCTCTTGACCGTCTGCGCCAGCCCCTCAACGCTGGCCAGCACGACCTTGTCGATGCGATCGTCCATCGACGCCAATGCGGCCAACGCCAGGTGGCTGCCGTAGGAAATGCCCCACAGGCTGATCTTCTCCGCCCCCAGCTGCAGGCGCAGCGCATCCAGGTCGCGTACGCTCTGCGCCGTGGTCCAGTCGCGCAGATCAATGCCGGCCTGCTGCCACTGCGCCAGGCATTCGTGTGCGGCAGTCCGGTGCAGCTCGACAAACTCCGCATCGCTATAGGCCACCGCATCGTCGATCACCTGAGAGCTGCTGCAGGTCGGCTGCGGACTGCTGGCGCCGGTACCGCGTTGGTCGAAGGCGATCACATCACCAAATTCGCGCAGCGCCATGAACAGCGGAAAGCGCCGACCGCGCGCGGTTTCGATTCCGGATCCGCCTGGCCCGCCGGCCAGGTAGACGATCGGCGAACCCTTCCTGTCGCCAGTCGCCGGAAAGCGGACGTAGCTCAAGCTCAGCTTGGGACCATTCGGACGGCTCCAGTGGCTGGGAACCTGGAGCTGCCCCTGCAGCGCAGCGACCGACTCGCCGCCTTGCGCGGCAAAGGTGATGCTCTCCTCCCCTGCAGGCGCCGCGCGTAGATCCGTACTGACCGCAAGCAGGCTCACGAATAGGACAACGACAATCGAAGGCATGACTTTCTCCGGTAATTGGCTGAGCGCCACACTGGAGAAAAACCTGATCGTAGTCAGCAACTTATCTGCCAACGGCTGCGTCTGACCGGTCAACGGTGGCCACACCACCGCTCACCGACGCCTATGATTGCGCCATGCGAGTCATCATTGCTCTGCTGATCTGTGCCTGGAGTCTGCAACCTGCGGTTGCAAGCGCGCAGGCGATGCCCGCCAATCTGGTGGAGGTTTGCCCGGTGCTGGCAGCCGACACTGGGCCGCCAACCAGCTTCGACCGCCCCGACTGCGAACAACTACCGCTGCATCGAGTGGATCCGCAGGGCACCCTGCTGTGGTTGCGGCTAAAAGTGAGTCCGCCCGCGTCCGACGATCACGGCTTTGTTGGCCTGCTGATCTCCGGCAAGGCCGCCAGCGAGATCTACCTGAACGGCGAACTGGTCGGGCGTAACGGCATCCCCGGCGCTGACCGTCGCAGCGAAAGCCCCGGACGGATGGACGCGGTACTGCCGCTGAATCCGCGGCAGCTGATCGCGACCGATGGGGTGATTGTGCTCAAGATGTCCGCTCAGCACGGCTGGCTGCACTTGATCAGCCCGCTGCACGGAATCGACCTGGTCGATACGCCGGATGTCCATAGCCTGATGCTGCGCTACTACCTGCCGGCGCTACTGCCGCTGGGCGTTTTTCTGCTGGCGGCCTTCTACTTCGGTTCGCTGACCCTGCGCAGCGAGCGCAAGGCGCATGCGGCACTGCTGACCGCGCTAGCGCTACTGGCCGCGGCCCAGCTGTTGTTCGAGGTCAGTCGTGGCGTGATCGCCTACAGCTATCCCCTGCATGACCTGCGCCTGATCGGCATCGTGACCTGCGCCAGTGCCTTCGGATTGTGCCTGGCGGCGCTGCTGTGGCGTTTGTACGCATCGCGCTGGCTGCCTCCCGCAATGGCCGTCGCGGTGCTATCGATGGCCGCGGCGCACAGTTTGCTGAGCGCCATGGACGCGCGCACCGCGGCCGCCCTGCTGATCGGCAGCGTTTGTGCGCTGGCCGCGGCGCTGATTGGCGTGCGCGCAAAGGTCCGCGGCGCGCTGCCCTACGCGCTGGGCCTGAGTGTCTTCTCCCTGTTCAATCTGCTCGACCCCAGCGCCTTCATTGACTATGGCTACTACCTGCTGGGCGCGCTGCTGATGGTGGTCATGATGATCCTGCAGGCGGCGGCCTACAGCCGCGAGCGCGACCAGCAGGTGCAGCAGCGCCTGCGCGCCGATCGCCTGCAGCGCGCGCTGGATCAACAGGCATCCGAACGCAGTCCGCAATCCATCAGCGTTCCCGCCACCGGCAAGATGAGACAGATCGCGGTTGAACAGATCGTTCGCATACAGGGCGCCGGCGACTACGCAGAGCTGCATCTGGATGACGGCAGCCGGCTGCTGCACAGCGCGACCCTGAATGAACTGGACGCCGAGCTACCGCCCAGCTTCCTGCGGGTGCATCGCTCGCATCTGGTCAACACCCGCTTCATCGAGCGCCTGGAGCGGCATGATGGCGGTACCGGATTGCTCTATCTCAAGCAGGGTGATCCGGTCCCCGTGAGCCGCCGGGTGATGCCCGGCGTGCGACGCGCGCTGCGCTGATTGCAGCGCGCGATCGCTTTTACCCGTGCCTGATCAGGGCACCGCGCAAATTCCGCTGGTCACGTTGATGATGGTTCCGCAGCAGGTCTCGACCAGAGCATCACCGGAGAAATTGTTGCCCTCGATAAAGGTCTGTATGGCGCCCTGACTGTTAGGCGCTCCGGCATAGCCTTGCAGGTTGAATGTGTTCCCGGCGTACTGCTCCACGTAGTACTCCTGGGTCCCGAAGGGATCGTTGGCATTGTTGTTCGCCAGATTCACGCAGGTGGCATTGCTCTCACCGCCAGAGCCGTTGCCGGCGAACACCCATACCGCGCCAAAGGCGAAACCGCCGCCGGAATTGAGGGTGTTGTTGGTGATGGTGACGTCGGCAGTACCGCCGCCTGCGTTTCTGGCCCCCGCGCGCAGCGGTATCGAGAAATCAGTGACG
>JAGRJL010000629.1:0-313 GCA_020442775.1 Lysobacterales bacterium
TTATGAGCAAGCAGCAAGTTCGCACCAAGAAGAAGATCAAGCGCGTCGTTACCGACGGTATCGTTCACGTGCAGGCCTCTTTCAACAACACGATCGTGACCATCACCGACCGTCAGGGCAATGCGTTGTCCTGGGCGACGGCGGGTGGCGCTGGCTTCCGTGGTTCGCGCAAGAGCACGCCTTTTGCCGCCCAGGTCGCCGCCGAGAAGGCCGGTCGAGTTGCGCTGGAGTACGGCGTCAAGACGCTGGAAGTGCGGATCAAGGGTCCGGGTCCGGGTCGTGAGTCCGCGGTGCGCTCGCTGAATGCTCTGGG
>JAGRJL010000629.1:346-1723 GCA_020442775.1 Lysobacterales bacterium
ACGGCTGCCGGCCGCCGAAGCGGCGCCGGGTCTAGGACGAGTTGAAGGAGAAGTAAGTCATGGCTCGTTATATCGGACCTACCTGTAAGCTCGCCCGCCGCGAGGGTTCTGACCTTTTTCTGAAGAGCCCGGCGCGTGCGCTCGACAGCAAGTGCAAGCTGGACAAGAAGCCAGGCGTGCACGGTGCGGCGAAGAAGCAAAAATCTTCTGACTATGCCAACCAGCTGCGCGAGAAGCAGAAGGTGAAGCGCATCTACGGCTTGCTGGAGCGTCAGTTCCGCAGCTATTACAAGAAGGCGTCCAATCAGCGCGGTGCGACCGGTGAGAACCTGCTTCGTCTGCTGGAAGCGCGCCTGGACAACACGCTGTTCCGGATGGGCTTCGCGGTGACTCGCGCCGAAGCGCGTCAGCTGGTCTCCCATCGCGCGGTGATGGTCAACGGTCAGTCGGTCAACATCCCGTCCTACCAGCTCAAGCCCGGTGACGTGGTGAGTGTGGCGGAGCGGGCCAAGGACCAGCTGCGGATCAAGCAGGCCGTGACCGTGAGCCAGGAATTTGACACCGTTGCCTCGTGGGTAGACGTGGATCAGTCCAAGCTCAGCGGCACCATCAAGTCGTTGCCGGAGCGTAGCGATCTCAGCGCAGATATCAATGAGCAGTTGATCGTCGAGCTGTATTCGAAGTAAGTCTTCAGGAGTTGCTCTAAATGTCCTCTGCAACGGGGCTTTTGCGCCCGCGTAATCTTCAGGTTGAAGCGATCAGCGCCAATCGCGCTCGGGTCGTTCTTGAACCGCTCGAGCGGGGTTTCGGCCACACGCTCGGAAACGCCTTGCGTCGAGTGATGCTGTCGTCGATTCCTGGTGCCGCGATCGTCGATGTGGAAATCGACGGCGTGGTCCACGAGTACGGCACCATCGAAGGCGTCCAGGAAGACGTGATCGAAATCCTTCTGAACCTGAAGGATATTGCGGTCAAGCTGCACAACGTGGATCAAGCGACGGTGATCCTGAGCCGTCGCGGTCAGGGCAACGTGGTGGCTGGTGATATCACCACCGATCACAACGTCGAGATCGTCAATCCCGAGCACCCCATTTGCACGCTGACCAAGGACGTGACCCTGAACATGCGCCTGCGCATCGCGCGCGGTGTGGGTTACGACCCGTCCAGCAACCGGCGTCTGCCGGAGGACGAGGTTCGCCCGATTGGCCGGCTGCAGCTGGATGCGAGCTACTCGCCGATTCGCCGGGTTTCCTATTCGGTTGATGCGGCGCGTGTGGAACAGCGCACCGATCTGGACAAGCTGGTGCTGGACGTGGAGACCAACGGCACTTTTGATGTGGAAGACGCGGTCAAGCGTGCTGCCACGGTGCTGGTCGA
>JAGRJL010000051.1 GCA_020442775.1 Lysobacterales bacterium
CTGGTCATAGCCGGCCAGCCCGGCTTCCCAACGCCTAGTCCGCATGATTCATGAACGTTCGTCGCGAGGGTTTCGCAGGTGTGCTGTGGTGCGGTTCGCGGACCTTAAGATCGTCGAAGGCGTACTTGACAGTACGTGGAGTCGATAGCAGGGAGCAAACCGCGCCACAGCGCGCCTGCGGAAGCCGCAGCAGAAAAATAATGCGCGCTAACGATCGGCCAGCAGCGCGTCCAGGTAACGGTAGGCCTCCTCGCTGTCGCTCTGACCCAGCCAGAACAGCGCCTGCTTGCGGACCTGGGTGTCCTGATGGCGATCACCGATGATCGCGATCAACGCCTGGGCCGCGCGCTGATCCGGCAGCTGCGACAGGGCGAACACCTGCTGATCACGAACCTCCTCGTCGGTCTCGTTGCGCATAGCGGCGCCGATCGCCGCCTCTGCGCTCGGATCCTCGGTCTGCGCCAGCCAGAACCAGGCCTGCGAGCGCACCTCGGCCGAGCGGTCGTTGCGACCCTGCTCGATCAGCGCGGCAACCCGATTTGGTGCGTCCGACTGCGATACTGAGAAGGCCGCATGGCGACGGATCTGCGGGCTGGGGTCGTCGCGCATGGTGGTTTGCAGATAGTCGGCAAAAGCCAGCCCACGCAGCTGTCCCATCCAGAACAGCGCGTGCTCGCGGGTATCGATCTCGTTCGGCGATTCTGCGCTGCGGCGCAGGGTCTGACTGGCCTGATCGCCGGCGTGCAGGGCGATCGCCGCCAGCGCATCGTCGGTCAGCCGGCTGCGCGGCGCCAGCTGCTGCGCCAGCCAGTTGACGCTGTCATCGGCGGCGACCGCGCCCAGTGCATGAATGGTTGAGTCGGTGCTCACCGCGCACTGGCTGTCCAGCGCGCGCAGCTTGCGTACTTCGCCCCCCTCGAGCAGGGCGTAGATCCGTGCGCTCCCGCTGGTGGAGGACTGACCGTTGCCGCCGTAGCCGTGCGAACCGCGGTCCAGCTGGCAGCTGCGCGCCTGCACCACGCCGGCGTTGTAGTCGAAGCAGCACCAGGCCGGCGCGTCCTCCACCGCCGCCACCTCCCAGCTGTTCCAGCCCTCGCTCAGCGGCAAGGTGGCCGCCTGGGTGTAGCTGCTCAGCCCCAGGCACAGTGCGGGCACAATCATGGTCTTGCGCAGCGTTCGCGCAACTCGATTCAGTTCAGACTTGATCACGGCGAGCGGCCCTCCAGCGCAGCGTCAATCGCTTCCAGCGCGGCATCGCCGCCGATCATGGTCAGGGTGCGCAGCAGCTGCTGCTTTTCCGCCGGGTCGTTGCTGCCCTGATAGAGCTTGAGCACCCCGGCCTCGTCGTCGGCTATCAGCATCCCCTGCAACGCCGCCTCGCGCACCTCGGCCGAGCGGGTATCGCGATAGATCTGCTGCAGCGCGACCCGCGCGGAGTCATTGTCGATGATGCCGATGGCCTGCACCGCTTCGATCTGGACCGCCGGATCGCTGGCGTCGTTGGCCATGGCCTTCAGCGAATCCAGGTCGTCGGCGATGGCAAAGGCCTGAACCAGACCGCTGCTGCCCTTGCCGGCCTGCTGCAGGCGCTGCAGGGACTCCCGTGCGTCCATCACCCCGAGCAGCTGAATCGCTCGTTCGGCCTCTTCGCTGCTGCTGGCGTTCATCGCCACCTCGAAGATTTCCTGTTCGCGATCGGAGATCATCCAGGCCTCCAGCACCGCCTCGCGTATCGCCTCGTCGCCGCCGCGGTAGATTTCGCTCAGCGCCGCCAGGGTGTCGTCGCGACCGCCAATGCCGATCGAGCGAATCGCCTCCTGGCGCAGCTCCGGATTGCCGTTACGGGCGCTTTCAAGCAGCAGCGTCTGCGCTTGCGGTTCTTCGAACTGGCTGAGTACGAACAGCGCGCGGCGCTTGACCTCGGTGCTGCGATTGCCGTTCAGCACCTTCTGCAGCAGCGGCAGAGCGCGATCGGCGGGGGCCGACATCAGCCCCTCCAGCGCGGTCATCGCCAGTTGGTCCTGCGGGTTGGCAGGGGTCTGATCTGCGGCCATCAGCGGCACCGTGCCGATCCAGGTGCAGGCCAGCAGGATGGCGGTCAATCTTCGCATGGTGGTTCTCCTGTAAGAGGTGGCTAGCCCGGACCATCCGGACTAAAGCGATTGCCCTTGTTTGGACGCTGCGCTAGCCAATTTGGTTTGCATCGCTGCCAGCTCAAATTCCAGCTGGGCCTGATCGGCGGCCAGCGCCTCGGGGTCGTCGCGCTCGCTGGCCAAGTTGGCCAGCGCCTGATCGAAGGCGCGCAGCACCCGGGCCAGCTGCTGGTCGTTCTGCGCCTGAGCTGCGCGCGCATACATCCGGTTCTGCGCCCGGGTTTCGGCGAGCAGGCTGCGCCGCTGGGCGGCGTCCTGACTGGACAGCAGCGGCAGCAAGGCCTCGGTGTCCTGCAGGTGCAGCTGGACCCCGCGCAGCAGCGGGCTGCGACCGCTCGCGTTAGCGGTGTTGCCGGTATTGGCGCTGGCCGGGGTCAGCTGCGGCTGCGGATCGGGTCGATACTGCAGCCACTGGCCAAGTCCAATGCCGAAAGACACCAGCACCGCAGCGGCCACCGCCGAACCCAAACCGGGCCAGCGCAGCCAGTGCCAGCGCGTGGGAGCGGGGATCGGCTGCTCCAGCCGCGCCTCGCGCGCCAGCGCCTGACGCCAGCGCTGCTGGATCGCCGGTTCCAGCGGCGGCGCCTCGGTGTCCTCGGCCAGGCTGTTCAGCTCCGCCTGCAGCCGCGCATAACGCGCCGACAGCTGGGCATCACTGGCCAGCGCCTGGGCGACACGCTTGCGCTGCGCCGGCTCCAGACCGTCCTGATAGTGAAAGAGGATCAGATCTTCGTCGTTGATCATGCTGGGTTCCTCCAGGGTTCCATGCTGACCCGCAGCTTCTTCAGCGCGCGGAACAGCGCCTGCTTGACGCTACCCAGGGTGGCAGCCTGGGCGCTGGCAATTTCCTCCAGGCGCCATTGCTGCAGATGCTTGAGCACGAAACAAACGCGTTCGACCTCGGTCAGCTGGGTCAGCGCCGAGTCCAGGTCGCGGCCCATCTGCTGCTGGTGCTGGTGATCGGCAGGCCCTTCCTCGGTCACCGGTTCGGCGTCGACCACCGCCTCTGGGTGGCGTCGGTCGCGGCGCAACAGGTCGATCGCGGCATTGATCGCGATGCGGTGCACCCAAGTGCTGAGCTCGGCAGCGGCGCGAAACTGGTCGCGCCGGTGCCAGGCCTTGAGCAGCGCATCCTGCACCGCGTCTTCGGCCAGACCGGGGTCGCCGGTAATCCGCAAACAGGCCTGGTACCAGCGCCCGCCGCGCTCGGCGATCAGCGCATCGAAGTCGGCCTGTTCAATCCTTGATCGGCTCATGGGTATGGGACTGGTCAGCATCAGCCATTTGGACGATCACCCCGCCGAAAAAGTTAGCCTCGATTTCGACAAGGCCCACCGATCTGTCCTACGGCGCTTCCTGGCGCAGTCTTTCGAGCAGCTGGTCGATGGTCCTTTCGTCAGTTTGCGGGCTCATCAGCACGATACGCAGCCAGCGCTGTCCGGCAAACAGCGTGGTCGACAAGTGGAATCGTCCCTCGTTGATCAACTGGTCGCGCAGACGCAGCTCCGCGCCGGCGCCGCGCAGCGGTCGGAAGCACAGGATGTTCGCCTCCGGGGCCAGCGCGGCTTCAAAATCGGGGTCGGCTTCGATCCGTTCCCAGGCGTAGCGGGTCAGCGCAAAGCAGCGCTCGACGTAGCGCGCGATCGCTGCCTCGCCCTCCCAGGCCAGCGCCAGATACCACTTCAGGCCCATTGCCGATTTGGTGCATTCGATTGCGCGGTGCAGGAAGTCGAAGCCGGGCAGCGCCTTGTCGTGAAACAGATAGCTGGCCTCCTGCTCGAAGGCGGCGTTGCAGGCACGCTCGTCGCGGTACAGCACTGCGGTGCACAGCGGACCGGTGCGCATCATCTTGTGTGCATCCCACACCACCGAGTCGGCCAGCTCGATGCCCTTCAGTCGCTCGCGCAGCACCGGGCTGATCAGCGCGGCGCCACCATGGGCGGCGTCCACGTGCAGCCAGACCCCGGCCTGGTGACACAGCGGCGCAATCCGATCCAGCGGATCGAAGGCGCCCACCGAGGTTGAGCAGGCGGTCGCGATCAGTGCAATCGGAATCCGACCCTCCTCAGCGGCCCGGGTCAGCGCCGCGGCCACCCCATCCTCAGTGAGCGCGCCGCGATGATCGCTGGCGGCAAAGATCACCTGGCTGCGGCCCAGTCCCATGATTCCGGCCGCGCGCTGCACCGCATAGTGCGCGCCTTCGGCGCAGATCAGGCATAGCCGCGGGTCATTGCCGCGATCCCACACGTCCGCCTGCACCCGGGTCCGTGCGGCGACCAGCGCGGTCAGCGTCCCCAGCGAGCCGCCGTGCACCAGCACTCCCGCCGCCACCTGCTCGCCGGGCTGGCGCTGCTCCGGCCATCCCGGGGTCGGCCAGCCGACCAGGGTCAGCAGGTGATTGATCAGCGCATACTCGATGGTGGATGCCGCCGGCCCCATCTCGAAGATCGCCATCGGGTTGCTGACCCGTCCGTCGATCAGCGCGGCGGCCGCGCTGCCTGGGTTGGGCGGCGCAGTCTGGTGGGCGAAAAAGCCGTCGCTGTGCAGGCGGGTGGCGTAGCGCAGGTAACTCTGCAGAAAACACGCGACGCCGTCTTCGCCCAGACCCTCGCGCAGGCCCTGCTGCAACCCCAGATCGCCGGCAATTTCGCCCATTGGCGCCAGATGGACCGTAGCGCCGCGCCCGCCGGGCTCGGCAATGAACCGCTCCAGCTGTGCGCTCAGGACAGCATTCAGTTTTTCGATGCTCATCGCCACCTCGGCGCTTGCCAGCGCTGCATGATATTGCGCCCGGGGCCGGTCGATGCACTGACGGGCTCGCAAAGCTCGCGGCACGCTCGAAAAGAAGCGTCAACGCTCAGCCTGCGCTCAGCCACTGGGGCGCGCATTTCTATAAACTGATCCGTAGAACCACGGAGTACAGAGTATGTTGCGGTGTCTATGCCTGGGGCTGTTGCTGATTGGATTGCCGGTGCAGGCATTGGAAATGGCTGGCACCACGATTCCCGACAGCGTGGCCAGCGACAGCGCCGCGCGTCGGCTGACCCTGGCTGGCGACAGCATGACCCATCGGCGCTACATGCCGTTCTACGGGGTTGCCCTGCATCTGGCCCAGCAGCGCCCTCAGCGCGCGGTGCTGGTGCAGGGTCTGGCCGCCTGCCGGATCACCCTGGTGTGGTTCGCGTCGAACCTGAGCGCCGACGATGTGCGCGCCTATTTCACCGAGCGCTTCGACTCTCCCGGTGCCGATCCGGAAGTGCTGACCCGAATCCAGCCGCGAGTCGAGCAGCTGCTGTCGCTGCTGACGCCGGTTGAGCGCGGTACCACGATGACCTTCGACTATGACCCGGATCGGGGCATGCTGTTCTCGGTGGACGGTGTGCCCAAGGGCGCGCTGGCAGGGGTCGAATTCAATCGCCGATTGCTGGGACTGTGGCTGGGAGATGACGCCGATCCGGAGTCGCGCGAGGCGCTGCTGGCCGAGACCCGATAGCGCGCGCTGCGCCACCAGCGGGTACTCGGCTGCATTCCCGGCGAGCGGACGAAACAGGGTATGGACCAGCGCAGCGACGAAACCCGAATCATCGGTGATCTGCTGCGCCGCTATGGCGATGGCGAGCAGGCGGCCTTCGACGAGCTGTGTCGCCGCATCTATCCCCAACTGAAGCTGATGGCCCGAGCGCGACGGCCGCGGGCGGCCAGTCCGGACGCGCTGGGCGCGACCACCATCGTCCATGAAGCCTTCCTCAAGCTGGCTGGCGGGCAAGCCGGGTGGAAGGACAAGCAGCATTTTCTGGCGGTTGCCGCGACCGCCATGCGCCAGGTGATCCTCGATCATCTGCGTAGCCTGGCCACCCACAAGCGTCAGCGCCAGCGCAGCGACGATACGCTGAGCGCCTTTGTAGACGGCGAAAGCTGGACGGTGGAGATGCTCGCCGCGCTGGAGCAGGGACTGCTCGCGCTGGCCGAATCCTCAGCCGATTCACTGCGGGTGTTCGAGTGCAAGTACTTTGCCGGCTACAGCACCACCGAGACCGCGGAGGCCCTGGGCATGTCGGGGCGCACCGTTGAGCGGCTGTGGACCCAGTCGCGCGCTTTCCTGCAGGACTACGTGGCGCCCTCGAGCAGCGGATAAGGCGAATGCGGGCGGGGCGCCATCGGTCCGATTGCCTCAGTGGCTGGCCAGCGCCTCGTTGAGCTGCAGCAGGTTGCCCCAGGGGTCGGCGAGGATGG
>JAGRJL010000630.1 GCA_020442775.1 Lysobacterales bacterium
CGTCGGCGATGGCTTGCGCCGTCCGTTTGCAGAGTTCGGCCTCGTCGTCAATTCGCTCAACGGTGCATCCCGCGGCCTCGATATCCGCCGCACGTGCCGCCAGTAGTTCCTCGATCTGGACATTGGTCGCGGCCGGCCCCAGATAGGCATGATCCATCACTGGGCCGCGTGCGCCTCCGAGTTCGTGCCAGACAGCATATGCAGCGCCGATCGCACCGCCAGCGTCGCCCGCTGCGCTTTGGACATAGATCTCCTTGAATGGCGATCGCAACGTGACCTTGCCATTGGCGACCGAATTCATTCCGCAACCACCTGCGATGCACAACCTGTCGAGGTTGTGGCGCTGGTGCAGCGCGTTGAGCAGATGGAAAAAGGCCTCTTCGTACATGGCCTGCACCGAGCGCGCAAGATCCTTGTGGACCTGGGTCAGCGGCTCATCCTTGCCTCTGGGTGGACCTAGCAGATCGCCCAGGGCGGCGGTGTAGAGCTTTCCGACGCTGGGTGAACCACCTTCCCACTCGTATTCAACTTTTTCCGTCGCATGGCGGAAATACTTCAGGTCCAGCTTGAATGAACCATCAGGCTGCAGTCTGACGATTTGCCGCATTTCGTCCATGCGGCCGGGCTCGCCATAGGGCGCCAGCCCCATCACCTTGTACTCATCACCGTAGTGCGGGAATCCGAGATACTGGGTCAATGCCTGGTAAAAAATGCCAAGCGAGTGCGGGAAATAGACCTTGTCGTCGACCTTGATATCGGTGCCTCGTCCGACGCCCCAGGCAGCACTCGCGAAGTCACCAAAGCCGTCAACGGAGACGACTACCGCCTCATCAAAGGGCGACACATGGAAGGCGCTCGACAGGTGACAGTAGTGATGCTCGATGCCGTGTACCTGGCCCCGAAAGGACTGTCCCGGGAATTCCTCGGCAAGGTGTTCCGCCACGCCGGCACGCTCGCGCTTGTTGCGGATGCGATCCAACACGAAGCGCAGATCAGGACGCTTGGTCACGGTATAGGCAAGTTTGCGGCCGAGATTGGCCTTACTGTCCTGATTCAACGCAAGGTGATCGACCTCAGCCAGGGAAATGCCCGCATCACGCAAACACCAGGCGATGGCTTCGCTGGGAAATCCGGCCCAGTGCTTGATCCGACGAAAGCGTTCCTCCTCGGCTGCTGCGACCAGGCGGCCATCGTGGACCAGGCATGCGGCGGAATCGCCGTGAAAGGCATTGAGGCCGAGTATCCAGGTCACGTGCTTAATTCTCCTTGTGCGGTGAGCCGAAGCTTCCGAGCTTCGCTTCAATCAATTTCATTGAGAGTACCGCTTCGGCGATCCCCCGTTGCATCGCGTAGTGCCAGCCCGGCAGGCGATCAAGTAGTCCGCCCTTGACTGCCAGGCAGTAAAGCGGGACCAGCCAGGGCGCAACCACAATGAGCTTGCGCACTCGATCTGCCCAGCCCAGTTGACCCCAGCGAGCGCCGAGCAAATGTTGTGCCTCGGCCTCCGCGTAGCGAGCCTGCGCCCCAAGCCAGCGTGACAGGGGCTTGCGATCATCATGCCTGATCCGCCCCGAAAGCTGATGGATTTCGCCGTCCAAGGC
>JAGRJL010000631.1 GCA_020442775.1 Lysobacterales bacterium
TCGGCGATCTTCTGCATGTCCGCGACCTCTTCGCGTGCCCGCGCGGTGGCCGCCGGCCACACCGCTTCGAGCAGACCCAGCGCGTTCTCCGGGGTCTTGGCCATCAGGTCGTCCAGGCGCCAGGCGGCGTAGTTGTCGAAGCCCATCAGCTCGACCCGCTCGTCGCGCAGCTTGAGGATTTCGGCAATGATCGCGTTGTTGTCATGATCGTCGCCGTTGTCGCCGCGGCTGTAGTAAGTGCGCCAGACCTTCTCGCGCAGGTCGCGCTGATCGGAAAAGGTCAGGAAGGGGTCCATCGAGGAACGGGTATTGAGCACCGCATATTCGCCCTCGTGTCCCTTTTCCTTGGCAATAGCCGCGGCGCCATCGATGAACGACTGCGGCAGCCCGCCCAGCTGATCGGCGTTCAGATAAAGGACATAGCCTTCCTCGTCGGCCAGCACGTTGTTGGAGAACTGGGTGTAGAGCTGCGCCAGTCGCTCGTTGATCTCGGCAGTGCGCTTCTTCGCTGCCTCATCCAGATCGGCGCCAGCGCGGGCGAACTGGTTGTAGATCAGGTCGACCAGGCGCTGCTGATCGCCGCGCAGGCTGGTGTACTCATCGCCCTGCTTGACTGCCTTGATCCGCTCGAACAGCTTCTGGTTCTGGACGATTTCGGACTGGAAGTTGGCCAGCTTCGGCGACAGCACCTGCTGCACTTCGCGGAACTCCGGTGAGGACAGGTTGCCGGTCCAGATGCCGAAGTAGGTGAACACCCGGTTGAGTTCGCGCCCGGTCTTCTCCATCGCTTCGATGGTGTTGGCGAAGGTGGCTGCCTCGCTCTGATCAGCAATCGCCTGCAGCTCGGCCAGATTGTTGGCCATCGCGGTTTCCACCGCCGGCTGCAGATCGGCAACGTTCATCTTGTCGAAGGCCGGTACGCCCTGGTAGGGACCGGTCCATTCGGCCAGCAGGACGTTGGCGCTGGTCGGTGCTGCCGCCGTCGGTTCGGCAGTGGCCGCCGCCTGAGTATCGGCCGGAGTGGCGCTCTGGTCGGTACAGGCGCCCAGGCCCAGTATGAAAGTCGCCAGCGCGGTGGCGAGTGCGGTACGACGCATCGGATTCTCCCGAGGTAAGCAAAAAAGGAACACAAGGACTCGCCCGGTGCGGCACCAGGCCGGGTCAAACGATCTTGGTGCGGCCATAGTCTGCAGTTTTCGCCCCGGCGAAAGTCCCATTGGTCATGGCCCGACCGGGTTCGCCGTACTTTGACCGCCAATTCGTCAATCTTGTGTAGATCAGCCTCGTTCATTCGCCTGCAGCGGTTGCCGAGCTAAGCTTGGCCGTTGACCTCTGGCGCCGGGAGCGCGAATGGAAGCGTGGATAGCAGAGCACCAGGCGCTGCTGTGGTGGTCCGGGGTGGCCTCGGCGGTGATGTTTGTCGGTAGCCTGATCGTGGTGCCGATCCTGGTGGTGCGCCTGCCGGAGGATTATTTCAGTCGCGAAGATGACCCGGAATTGCGCGCCTTCGGCACCCATCCGTTGATGCGCCTGCTGTGGATTGTGCTGAAGAATCTGCTCGGACTGATCTTCCTGATCGCCGGGGTGCTGATGCTGGTGCTGCCGGGTCAGGGCCTGCTGACCATGCTGATGGGGCTGATGCTGCTGAGCCTGCCGGGCAAGCGCCGCGCGGTGCACTGGATGCTGCACCGTGGATCGATCCTGCGCGCAATGAACTGGCTGCGGCAGAGAGCGCACCGGCCGCCGCTGCGGCTGGAGGGCTGAGTGCGCCGGGCGGGGCACCGCCGCTCAGATCAGCCAGGCGCCTTCGTGCACCAGCAGCCAGCGCTTGTTCTCCAGCCCGCCGCCGTAACCGGTCAGCGTGCCGTTGGCACCGATCACCCTGTGACAGGGAACGAAGATCGAGATCGGATTGGCGCCGTTGGCGGTGCCCACCGCGCGCACCGCGGTTGGCTGACCAATGCGCTCGGCCAACTCGCCATAGCTGATGGTCCGACTGCAGGGAATCCGGCGCAGCTCGGCCCACACCTTCTGCTGGAAGGGGGTGCCGGGCCTGGCCACTGCAATCGCGTCGATGGCCTCCAGGTCACCGCCAAAGTAGGCCTCCAGCGCCTGCAGCGGCAGACTGGCCTTTTGGTCGGGCGCGTTTGCGGTAGCGCGCTCTTCAGGGCGTTCCCAGATCAACTGGTGCAGGCAGCCGTCGGCATCGCTGCGGATCGTCAGCACCCCTACCGGTGAGTCAATGATTTCGGTTCTGAGTGCGTCGCTCATCCGGGCCGCTGTCAGGGTCAGTTGATTCGGGCCCTACTCTAACCCGCGAAGGCTGGATGTCACTGGCGATTTTCGGACAGCAATGCCCCGACACTATCCAGTCCGAAAACCGCTAGTTCGAAACCGCGAATGCAGCCATCATCAGCACATGAAACTCAATCAGGATCGCTGTTACCGGGCCCTCAGCGCGCGTGACTCGCGCTTCGACGGACGCTTCTATACCGCGGTGCACACCACCGGCATCTATTGCCGTCCAATCTGTCCGGCGCGAACGCCCAAACGCGAGAACGTGCATTTCTACCCCAGCGCGGCAGCAGCGCAGGCGGCGGGCTTCAGGCCCTGTTTGCGCTGTCGCCCGGAATCGGCGCCGCAATCGGCGGGGGAGGCCAGTAGCGAGATCGTTACCCGGGCGCTGGCCCTGATCGAGATGGGCGCGCTGGATGATGAGGGCAGCGTTGCCGCATTGGCAGACCGGCTATCGGTCGGTGAACGGCAGCTGCGACGCGAGTTCCAGCGCCAGCTGGGCGCGCCGCCGGTCGCGGTGGCGCAGACCCGCCGCATCCTGCTGGCCAAGCAGCTGATTCACCAGACCCGGCTGCCGATGACCGAAGTCGCGCTGGCGTCGGGCTTCGGCAGCCTGCGGCGCTTCAACGAATGCTTTCGCGAGTTGTTCGGCGAGTCTCCCAGTGCGCTGCGCCGGGCGGCGCCGACCAAGGTCGACAGCGCCAGTGAGCTGACCCTGCAGCTCAGCTATCGCCCGCCGCTGGACTGGGGCGGGATCCTCAGCTTCCTGAGCGCCCGCTGCATCACCGGAGTCGAATGCGTACTGGGTCAGCGCTACGCCCGCACCATCGGGATCGGCGAACAGCAGGGCGTGATGGTGGTGGAGCCGGGGCGCGGCGACAGCCTGCAGCTGCGCCTGCGATTGTCTCGGCTGGACCCGCTGCCGACGATCATTGCCCGGGTCCGGCGCCAGTTTGATCTGGGCGCCGACCCGCTGGCGATTGGTCAGCAGCTCGGCGCCGACCCAATCATGGCAGCGCTGGTCGCCGCACGCCCGGGGCTGCGCACGCCGGGCGCCTGGGATGGCTTCGAACTGGCAATTCGGGCGATTCTGGGCCAACAGATCACGGTGGCGGCGGCGATCCGGCTGGCCGGCAGATTGACCGCCGAGCATGGCCAAAGACTGGCAGTGCCGAGTGCGGAGTTTCCGCAGCTGACCCACTTGTTTCCGCGGGCGCAGGTACTCGCAGTGGCGGATCTGAGCGTGCTGCCGATGCCCGGCGCCCGCTCCCGCGCGCTGAGTGCGCTGGCCCGCGCCAGCAGCGCTGATCCGCAGCTGTTCGCACCCAAGGCCAGTCTGCAGATGGCGCTGAATCAGCTCAAGGCCCTGCCCGGCATCGGTGAATGGACCGCCCAATACATCGCCATGCGCGAGCTTCGTGAGCCGGATGCCTTCCCGGCCGCCGATGTCGGTCTGATGCAGGCGATAGCGAAGCTGGAAGGACGGCGCCCGAACGCGCGCGAGCTGCTGGCCAGAGCGGAGCACTGGCGGCCCTGGCGTGCCTACGCGGCGCAGCATCTTTGGGCCACGCTGTGAGTGCAGCAGCGGGAAGGCGGATCATCGCGTAATACCGGGTGGTGCGTGCTGCGATCCGTCGCCAGCAGAGGCTGCCAGCCGCGCTGGGTGAGCCCTACGATGGGGCTACCAGGACACCGGAAGCGCCAACCATGAGAATGCTGCTGCTATTGCTGGGGCTATGCGCCCAACCGCTGCGGGCGAATGACTGCGTGATCTTGCTGCATGGTCTGGCGCGCACCCAGGCATCGATGCAGGCCATGGAATCGGCCTTGCTGGCACAGGGCTATGCAGTCAGCAACCCGGGCTATCGCTCGCGGGAAGCGTCCATCGCGTTACTGGCCGAGGAAGCCATGGCGACCGGACTGGATCAATGCACGGCCCATTCGCCGGAGCGGATTCACCTGGTCACCCATTCGCTGGGCGGAATCCTGGTGCGCCAATATCTG
>JAGRJL010000052.1 GCA_020442775.1 Lysobacterales bacterium
GCGAACCGCACCACAGCGCGCCTGCGAAACCCTCGCGACGAACATTCATGAATAATCCGGGCTATAGGGGCGACTGCTCGGTACGGAGCGCAGCCTTTTTGCCGACCGACTGTGCCCGATTCCAGCGTGCAGCCATCAGCAGCAAATAGAGCGCGGCGAAAAATGCCGGCCAACGCCAATCCGCCTTGACCAACCACCAGTAGTGCAGACAGGCCAGCGCTGCACACAGGTAGACCAGACGGTGCAGGCGCTGCCAACGTCGCCCCAATCGGCGCATCATCGCCTGGGTGGAGGTCAGAGCCAGCGGCAGCATGAGCAGCCAGGCGAGGAAGCCGACGGTGATATACGGGCGCTTGTAGATATCCTCGGCAAGGTGACCAACGGCCAGACCCAGGTCGAGTATCAGGTAGACGCTCAGATGCACAGATGCATAAAAGAAGGCGAACAGCCCCAGCATGCGGCGAAAGCGTATCGCCCCGGCCCACCCGCTGAGCTTGCGCAGAGGGGTCATCGCCAGACTGGCAAACAGGCTGTAGAGCGCCCAGCTGCCGCTGGCGTGAGTCAGGAATGCAATCGGGTCAGCGCCGAGCTGGCCGTGGGCCGCGGACCAGATCCAGCGGCCCATCGGCGTCAGCAGCCCGATGAACAGCAGCGGCTTGATCCAGGGAATGCTTCGATTGAGCCTGGCCTTGAACGAGTCCGCTGCCGCCATCAGAAATTCTTCACCAGATCCAGATCGGTGTACAACGAAGCGACCTGATCGGCGTAGCCATTGAAGGGCAGGGTATCCACCCGGCCGGCAAACAAGCGGCCGAAACCACTCCCGGCCAGGCGTCGCTCGCTGGACTGACTCCAGCGTGGATGGTCCACCGCAGGGTTGACGTTGGCATAGAAGCCGTATTCGCCCGGTGCGGCGGCGTTCCAGCTGGTGGATGGCTGGCGCTCGGTGAACTCAATGCCGGCGATGGCCTTGATCCCCTTGAATCCGTACTTCCAGGGCACGATCAATCGCAAGGGCGCGCCATTCTGGTTGGGCAGGGTGCGCCCGTAAAGACCGACCACCAACATGCTCAACGGATGCATCGCCTCGTCGATGCGCAGCCCCTCCCGGTAAGGCCAATTGAGCACCGCGAATCGCTGCCCCGGCATCCTTTGCCGATCATGCAGACCATAGAAAGCGACATACTTGGCATTGCTGTTCGGCTGGCAGGCCTCAATCACCCTGGCCAACGGAATTCCGACCCAGGGAACCACCATTGACCAGGCCTCGACACAGCGCATCCGGTAGATCCTCTCCTCCAGCTGATGTGGGGCGAGAAAATCATCCAGATCGAAGCTGCCGGTGTTCTCCGCCTGGCCGCTGATCTGCAGCTTCCACGGGCGTGGCTCGAACGCGCCCGCGTTCTCTGCGGGGTCCGACTTGCTGGTGCCGAACTCATAATAGTTGTTGTAGGTGGTGACGTCCTCGTAGGTGGTCAGGGCCTCGTCGGTGTCGAAAGGACTGGGCCGCTTGACCTCCGGTAGCACCGAGCCATCCTGCGAACTTGCCTGCTGCTGGCCAAACGCGGTCAGACCAATGGCTCCCAGTCCCAGCTGCTTCAACAGCTTGCGACGTCCCAGATAGACCGATTCCGGGGTGATTTCGGATGCTCTGATGTCGGCTTTGGCACGAATGATCATGGCGTATCCAGTAGCTGAGAGTGGGCAGGGGACCGGCTTTGGGTTGAACACTCCAGGCGCTTGTGTATTCGCCTAGGGCAGCCCAAGTCTGCTGCCAGAGCGGACCGGATGTCGATGAATTCGATTGCGTGAGGCCGCGCAGGCCGATCCGTTGCTTTCATGTTGCGGCGCGGCATAATGAGGGCGTTATCCCACCAAGAGTGCCTTTTCGTGAGCAGAGCCTACAATTTCAGCGCTGGCCCGGCCGCGCTGCCGGAGTCCGTTTTGACCCAGGCCAGGGACGAATTGCTGGACTGGCGTGATGCCCGTGCCTCGGTGATGGAAATCTCCCATCGCGACCCGGCTTTCGTGGTGATCGCAGAACAGGCGGAGGCCGACCTGCGCGAACTGATGGGCGTTCCGGACGACTACAGGGTGCTGTTTCTGCAAGGTGGTGCAACGCAGCAGTTTGCGTTGATTCCGCTCAATCTCGCCGCCGAGGGCGCCAGCGCGGATTATCTGCTGACCGGCGCCTGGGGTGAGAAGGCGATCAAGGAAGCAAAGACCGCGATCAATACCCGAGTGGCCGCCAGCGACGAGGCCCGCGGCTATCGCGGGATTCCGTCAGCGGACAGCTGGCAGCTCGATCCTTCGGCGGCGTATCTGCACTACACCCCAAACGAGACCATCCACGGCGTTGAATTTGGCTTCGTGCCGGAATCCGAGGCCCCGCTGGTGGCAGATATGTCCAGCACCATTCTGTCCAGGCCGATCGATGTCTCCCGTTTCGGACTGATCTACGCCGGCGCGCAGAAAAACATTGGTCCCTCGGGTCTGACTGTAGTGATCGTCCGCGACGATCTGCTGGCGACCGAGCACCGCAAGCTGCCAAAGATTCTCGACTACCGCGCGCACGCCGCCAACGGTTCGATGCTCAACACCCCGCCCACCTTCGCCTGGTATCTGGCAGGTCTGGTGTTCCAGTGGCTGAAGGAGCAGGGTGGTCTGTCCGCCATGGCCGAGCTGAACCAGCGCAAGGCGGCTCTGCTGTACGACTACATCGGTGAATCCGGCTTCTATCACAGCCCGGTAGATGCGGACGCGCGAAGCTGGATGAATGTGCCCTTTACCTTGACTGACAGCGGACTGGACAAGGCATTCCTGGCCGGCGCCAAGGAAGCAGGGTTGTTGGGCCTGAAAGGGCACCGCGCGGTCGGCGGGATGCGCGCCAGCATCTACAACGCTATGACGATGGCCGGGGTCGAGCGACTGGTTGACTACATGCGGGACTTCGCCCGCAACAATGGCTGAACAAGGAAGATCAAGCATGTACACGGTTCGTACGCTCAACCCGATTTCGCCCAACGGGCTTTCCCGGCTGCCGGACACGCTCTACGCGCTGAATCCGGATGCGACTGATCCGGACGCGATCCTGGTCCGTTCGGCGCAGATGCATGGAATGACGGTCAATCCGAAACTGATCGCGGTTGGGCGTGCCGGGGCTGGAACCAACAACATCCCGATTGACGATCTGAGTCAGCGCGGCGTCGTCGTGTTCAATGCGCCCGGAGCCAACGCCAATGCGGTCAAGGAGTTGGTGATGGCGGGCATGTTGATGTCGGTTCGGAACCTGGCTGAAGCCAGCAGTTTCGTCGCGCAACTGGACGCGGCCGATGCGGAGCTGGAGAAGAAGGTCGAGGGCGGCAAGAAGAAGTTCGTCGGCAGCGAGCTGAGCGGACGCACTCTCGGTGTGGTTGGCCTGGGCGCCATCGGCGTCAAGGTGGCCAATGCAGCCAAGGCGTTGGGCATGCGGGTCCTGGGATTTGATCCGCACATGACCGTCGAGGGCGCCTGGCAGCTGTCCAGCGACGTGCACAAGGCCGGCAGCCTGAACGAACTCTATGCGCAGTCGGGCTTTGTCAGCTTTCATGTGCCGCTCAATCCGGCCACGCGGGGTCTGTATGCGGCGGGTTCGCTGGCGGTCGCCAAGCATGGTCAGGTCCTGCTCAACTTTGCCCGCGAAGGGATCATTGATCCCGAGGCGCTGGTCGAGGGCCTCAGCAGCGGCGTGATCAGCCGCTACATCACCGATTTTCCTTCGGCCGAACTGATCGGCAATCCCAAGGTGCTGTCATTTCCGCACCTGGGTGCTTCCACCCACGAGGCAGAGGAAAACTGTGCGGTGATGGTGGTGGATCAGCTGCGCGAATTCATCGAGCACGGCAACGTGATCAATTCGGTGAATTTCCCCAACATGCGCCTGGCCCGAGAGGGACATCAGCGGATCTGCATTGCCAACCGCAACAAGCCCAACATGATTGGTCAGCTTTCCCATGTTTTCGGCGAAAGTGATGTCAACATCACCCAGATGCACAACGCCTCGCGCGGCGACTATGCGTACAACATCGTCGACGTGGATGCGCCGGTGGGTGCGGCGCTGGTTGATGCACTGCGCGCGATCGACGGGATATTGTCGGTGCGGGTGATCTAGTCGGCCGCGCGGCCGCCATGGAGCTGACAGAGCGATGAGTGAGGAAGAACAGACGCCGCCAGCGTCCCTGAGTGCGCTGCGCGAGCGGATCGACAGCATCGACCGGCAGATCCAGGCGCTGATTACCGAGCGTGCCCAGTTCGCCCGCCAGGTCGGGCTGGCCAAGGGGCCGCTGAAGGAGGCGCTGGAGTACTACCGCCCGGACCGGGAAGT
Organism: Lysobacterales bacterium; assembly: GCA_020442775.1. GTDB lineage: Bacteria > Pseudomonadota > Gammaproteobacteria > Xanthomonadales > SZUA-5 > SZUA-5. The sequence goes on from JAGRJL010000052.1 coordinate 4,364, forward strand.
GCAGGTGCTGCGCAACGTCATCGATCGCAATCAGGGCCCGCTGAGCAATGCTGAGTTGGTGCGCGTGTTTCGCGAACTGATGTCGGCCTGTCTGGCTCAGCAGAATCCGCTACGGGTGGCATTTTTGGGGCCGGAAGGGACCTTTAGCCAGAGTGCGGTGCTGACCCACTTCGGTCATTCGGTGCGGGCGCTGCCGATGGGCAGCTTCGAGGAGGTTTTCCAGGAAGTCGAAGCCAGACACGCCGACTTTGGCGTGGTCCCGGTCGAAAATTCCTCGGAAGGGGCGGTCAATCATGCGCTGGATCTGTTTCTCGATACGCCGCTACGGATCTGTGGAGAGATCGAACTGCGGATTCACCAGCATCTGCTCAGCCACGCGACCGATCTGAGCAAGGTTGAGCGGGTCTATTCCCACGCGCAGTCGCTGGGGCAATGTAGGGGCTGGCTGCGCGAGAACTTGCCGAATGCCGAACGGATTGCGGTCAACAGCAATGCCGAAGCGGCGCGCCGCGCGCGCAGCGCACCTGAAGCCGCGGCGATTGCCGGAGAGGCTGCGGCGCAGGTCTATGGGCTGCCGGTGCTGCGCGCCAGCATCGAAGACCAGGCCGACAACGCCACCCGCTTTCTGGTCATCGGCAAGGACTTGTTCCCGCGGACCGGCCACGACAAGTCTTCATTGCTGCTGATCGGCGGCGCCCAGCCGGGCTCGCTCTATCAGCTGCTCGATCCCTTCGCCCGGCATGGGGTGAACATGACCCGGATCGAGTCTCGCCCCTCACGGCGCGGCAAGTGGGAGTACGCCTTTTTCATCGATATCGAAGGCCACGTCGAGGACGAGCACATCCAGTCGGCGTTGGCCGATCTCGGTCCATTGGCCGGGCAGGTGCGGGTGCTGGGTGCCTATCCGGTATCGCTGCTTTGAGTACGATCGATTTTCTGGCCGGCGCCGCCGCCGGCCTGGCCCAGCTGCAGCCCTATGACCCGGGCCTGGACGCGATCGAGGTTCGCCGGCGCTGGGGAGTGGCCGAGGTATTCGAACTCTCCGGCAACGAGAGCATCTGGGGTCCCAGCCCGACAGTTGCCGCGGCGCTGAGCGAGGCGGCCACACGGCTGCCGTACTACCCCGATCCTTCGGCGCGTGAGCTCAAGAGCGAGCTGGCACGGCTGCATGGCCTGCGCCCAGAACAGTTTGTGGTGGGTAACGGCAGTCACGAGTTGCTGGTGCAGATTGCCTGCACGCTGGTCCAGGTGGGGCAGCGGGTGGTTGCCCCGCGGCATGGCTTCGCGGTGTTTGCCATTGCAGGGATTCAATCGGGCGGACACCTGCAGCTGGTGCCGGT
>JAGRJL010000632.1:0-255 GCA_020442775.1 Lysobacterales bacterium
CGACAATAATTCACTGGACCTGCCCGGCTACGCGATCAGCGAGGGCAGCGACGAGCACGGCCAGCCGGAGTTCCACGTGGAACGTCGTCAGCACGGCCTGACCCAGGTGCTCAAGCTGGGCCGCTCACTGTTCTTCAGCCCGGACTATCAGCCCATCGCCGAGCTGGCCGCAGATCTCTACGGCCTGATCGGCAGCGGCGCCACCGTCCAGCGCGGCAACCGCAGCGAGGCGGTGAAGGACTTTCGCCAGGCCTA
>JAGRJL010000632.1:288-862 GCA_020442775.1 Lysobacterales bacterium
TCTCCCGCTTCAAGGGTCTGGGTGAGATGAATCCGGAACAGCTGTGGGAAACCACGGTCAACCCGGAGACTCGCCGACTGATCCAGGTCACCGTCGAAGACGCGTTTGCCGCCGACACCATGTTCAGCATGCTGATGGGCGAAGCGGTGGAGCCGCGCCGTGACTTTATTGAGGAGAATGCGCTGAAGGTGGCGAATCTGGATGTCTAGACCAGTTTTGCTGGTCTACACATCCTAGTTCCAGTGGCCAGTTCCAGTAGCCAGGAAGAGCGATGGCTAGATCGCATCGGCACTACCCGGTTCGAGTCCATTTCAGATCGAATGCTTGTCGCGAAACTGACAAGTCAAGACAGAATCAAGGTAGAGAATCCCGGCACGGCCCCACCGAACTATCGTCGCCGCCCGTCAATGTAGTTAGAGAACGGCTAGCCGGGGGTGCCACGCACCCACCCTCGGCATCTCTGCCTGATCATCTTTATCGCGACTCAGGCCGGAACCGCAACTGCACCCAGATCCCGTTCCACCTCCGGCGGCAGCAGCTTATACATCACCGGGGTGACCAGGCGGGCGAGGAA
>JAGRJL010000632.1:916-5536 GCA_020442775.1 Lysobacterales bacterium
CCCCACGTTCTGCAGCGCCAGCGGCAGCAGGCCGCCAATCGCGGTGCAGCTGGTCAGCAGGATCGGCAGGAAGCGGACTTCGCCGGCGCGCTCGATCGCTTCGTCCAGGCCGACCCCGTCGGCGCGCAGCTGGTTGGTGAAGTCGACCAGCAGGATGGAATTCTTGATCTCGATGCCGATCAGCGCGATGAAGCCAATCATCGCGGTAAAGGACAGGTTGTAGCCGGTCAGGAACAGCATCACCAGGCCACCCAGCACCCCCAGCGGCACCACCCCGATCACGATCAGGGTGCTCTTGAAGCTACCGAATTCCAGCACCAGCACCGCGAGAATCCCGAATACCGCCACCAGCGCGGCGGCGCCGAGGCCCTGGAAGCTCTCGCTGCGGCTCTCGGCCTCGCCGGCGACCTCGAAGCGATAGCCGCGTGGCCAATTCAGCGATTGCAGCTGTTGCTCCACTTCGCCGGTGAGCTTGGCGGTGTTGTAGCCGCTGGCGGTGAAGGCGGTAATCACCACCGCGCGCTCGCGATTGGCGCGCTGGATCTGGGTGGGGGAGGCGGCGAATTCCAGACTGGCCAGCTGACTGAGCGGCAGCAGCGCCCCGCTGGCGGTCGGCACTCGCACCTGTTCTAGCACCTCCAGAGTTGGGCGCCCCTCGATCGGTGCCCGCACCACGATGTCGTAGGCCTCGCCGCGCTCGTCGGTGAAGCGCCCTGCCTTGAGCCCGGAAACCGCCAACCGCACCGCACGATCCAGCTCGGCGGTGGAAACCCCCAGCAGTCGGGCCTTTTCGCTGTTCACCTTCAGCTTGAGATCGGTGCGCGCCACCTTGAGCGGATTGTCCACGTCGCGGGTGCCCGGGGTTTCGCTGATGATCTGCTCCACCGTGGTTGCCAGTCGGCGCAGCTTGCTCAGGTCCGGGCCCAGCACCCGGATCGCGATGGGTGCCGCGATTGGCGGGCCATTTTCGAATTCTTTCAATACGATACGTGCGTTGGGGATGTCCTGCAGCCGGGTCCGTAGCTGCTCCAGCAGCTTCGGTGTACGCACCGGGTGGTAGTCCTTGAGCTGAACGAAGAGTTCGGCCAGATTGGTCGATTCCTCGCGCGGCAGGATGTTGTAGTAGATCTTCGGGTTGCCGTGACCAAGGTTGGCGAACCAGTGCTCGACCTCGTCCATTTCCCCGAGCATGCCCTCCACCTCGCGCAGCGCGCGGTCGGTGGCGGCAATGCTGGAGCCATCAGCGGTTTCGATGGTGATCATGAACTGCGGGGTGTCCGCCTTGGGGAACAGGCTGAAGCCGATCACCGGCACCAGGCCCAGGCTCAGCACAAACAATCCCATTGCCCCCAGCACGGTGAGCGCCGGCCGCGCCAGCGCCCAGTGCATCATCGGTCGGTACACGGTGTGGATGCCGTGCATCAGCTTCTGCAGCAGCCAGTTGCCTTCCTCGTTCTCCTCCCGGCTCAGCATGCGGCTGGCAAGGAAGGGGATGATGGTGAGCGCCACCAGCAATGAGGCGATCACCGTCGCCACTACTGCACTGGGCAGTACCCGGATGAACTTGCCGGCGTTGCCGGGCAGCGCCAGCAGCGGAAGAAAGGCAAACAGCAGCACCGCGGTGCAGCCCACCACTGCCTGCAGGATCTGCCGGGTCCCGTCCAGTGCGGCCTGTATCCGGCTCTTGCCTTCGCGCAGATGACGGGCAATGTTCTCCACCACCACGATGGAGTCGTCGACCAGCAATCCCAGCGCCACCACGAAACCGGCAATCGAAAGCTGATTGAGCGACTGTCCCAGCGCGTGCAGGGCGGCCAGCCCCAGCGCCAGCGACAGCGGGATCGAGATCATCACCAGCACCCCGGCGCGCAGGCCCAGCGGCAGCAGGGTGATCGAGACCAGCGCAATGGCGATCGCGAAGTCAGTACCCAGGCGGTCCAGACGATGGGCCACGTTGACCGCCTGATCGAAGCCCAGGTCCAGCTGGATCCGGTTGGGCAGTTCCTCGGCAAGCAGCTCGGCGGCCGCATGCAAGCGGTCGCGGGTCTCGAAGATGCTGTACCCGTCCTGCTGGTTGGCGGTGACGAAGACTGCGCGCTTGCCGTCGAAGCGGCCCAGATAATTCTGCTCGGCGGTAGACCAGCTGACCTGCGCGATATCGCTCACCCGCACCCGCTGGTTGTCGACTGCGGTCACCACGGTGTCGCGCACTTCCTGCAGTCGGGCGTAGCTGCCGCTGGTGCGCAGGCTGAAGGCGCGCGGGCCCACATCGACCACGCCGGCCGGCACGTTGGCGTTCTCGCTGGCCAGAGCCGCCATCACCTGCCCGGGCAGTATCCCCAGCTGCGCCATCCGCTGCAGATCCAGCGCTACCCGCAGCTCACGCTCGGGATAGGCCCAGGTCTCCGATTGGCGAACCCCGGCGACGCCCTTGAAGCGGTCTTTGAGCTCCTTCGCCCAGAATTCCAGATCGGCGTAGGGCGCATCCTCACTGACCAGCGCCACCTGCACGATGTTGACCAGCCCGGGATTGACCTTGCGCAGCCTGATGTCCTGCAGCTCGGGCGGTAGACTTGGCCTTAAAGCATTGATTTCTCTAACGATTTCATCGTACTTCGCTTCTACGTCTACGAACGCCTCAAACTCCGGAATGATCACCGCCACCGAATCATTGACGGTGCTGTCGAGCTGCTTGAGATCCTCCAGCTCGCTGAGCTGATCCTCGATCGGCTTGACCACCAGGCGCTCGAGCTCCTTGGGATCGGCGCCCGGAAAGACCGCGGTGACCACAAAGGTGGAGATCGGAAAATAGGGATCCTCCGAGCGCGGAATGCTGCGCAGCGCGGAGATCCCCAGGGCCACCAGCAGCAGGAAGGCAACCACCGTGAACTGGTAGCGCCGGATCGGGAATTCGAGGAGGCTCATGGTCACTTGGCTCCAGCCCACCGTCGACTGACGGCGAGGGTCGTTGATTTATGCGTGCCGCGCTCGCTCAATCGCGCGTCGATGGATCCCGCGCCGAATCATCGCGCTAGTCGTGCACCCGGACCGGATCGCCGTCGGCCAGGAACAGCGCACCGTCGGTGACCACCTGACTGCCCACGCTGGGACCGTTGCTCAGCGCGACCCGGTCGCCGTCGATAAAGGCAACATCCACGCTGACCCGCTTGGCCCGCCCCTCGACGATGTTGTAGACGCTGGCGCGCTGACCGTTGCCTTCCACGATGGCCGCAATCGGCACGTAGGCCAGCGCCGCCTGGGCGCCGGAGCTGGGGGTCAGCGAGAGCTTGGCAACCATCCCGCTGGCCAGCCGTCGGCCCTGTGCGTTGACCTGAACCTCGACCGGGAAGGTGCCGCTGCGCGGATCGGCGGCGGCGCCGAGCATGGACACCTCGCCGCTCAGCTGCTCTCCCGGATAGGCGTCCAGCTCGATGCTGGCACGGTCGCCGCTCTGCAGCTGTACCAGTTCGCGATCGGACAGACTCGCGCGGATCACGTAGCCCTGATCATCGGCACCCAGGATCAGGATCGGAGTGCCGGCGGCGACGGTCTCTCCGGCCTTGGCCAGGCGTCGCTGGATCAAACCATCACGCGGTGCCTCGATCAGCGCATGGCTGGCGTTGAAGCGGGCCGCCTGCAGGGCAGCCGCCGCGCTCGCCTCGGAAGCCCGCAGGGCTTCCAGCTGATCTAAGGTAACGACTTGTTCCTGATAAAGTTTTTCCCCTCTCACCAGGTCCTGTCTGGCCTTCTTGTGGGCCTGCCGGGCCTGCTCCACGCTGGCTTCCACCTCGGTCAGCTCCAGCTCCACCAGACGCTGACCCTTGCTCACCCGATCGCCTTCGGCCACGGAGATCTTGCGGATCACTCCGCCGACCTTCACCGCCAGACGCAGCTCGTCCTTGGCCGCAATCAGGCCGCTGGTTTCAATCGCCGGCAGCGAAGGGCCGGATTCCACCGCGCCGAGGCGCACCGGTACTGTACGAACCACCGGATCGGCACTGGTGTTGGCGTTGCCGTTGCAGCCGGCCAGCGTGATCAGCGAGATCAGCATGGCGGCAGTCAGCAGCAGGAATGAGCGGGAGCGGAGGCTATACATGGCGCACCTTGAGAGTTGGGTCGTCGTAGACGGCTAAAGCGGACGATCGAGTGCAGCGCTGTAGGCCAGCTCGGCCCGCCGGATCAGCACATCGAATCGGGTGAGATTGAGATTGAGTTCGGCGCGGGTCTGCGAGCGCTCGGCGTCGATGAACTCGACCTGGTTGATGCTGCCAACGTCGCGCTTGCGTGAGGCGATGCGAAAGGCTTCGCGCGCAGCGGCGACCCGCGCTTCGGCGCTGGAATAACCCTTCAGGGCGGTGTCCAGTCGCTCCAGTGCGGCGCGCAGGTCCAGGCGCAGTTGACGTTCAAGCTGTTGGCGGTCGATTTCCAGGCGCTCGCGCTGCAGCCGCGCCTGCGCCTGGCGCGCCCGCCGTGCGCCGCCGTCGGTGATCGGCACGCTGAGTACCAGCGAGGCGATCGACTGATTCTTGCCGGGACCGAAGCCGTAGGTCTCGCCCTGGATACCGACGTCCAGCTGTGCCGACAGGGTCGGACCGCGACTGGCCCTGGCCGCGCGCTCGG
>JAGRJL010000633.1 GCA_020442775.1 Lysobacterales bacterium
GTCAGCGTCTGGATCAACGCGTCGTATGTTGCGCACTGGACGAAGGCGAATCAAAGCGCGCCGCTGCGAGCGCGCGGCAGGCCGCTGATTGCTAAGCTTCTGGACCCGAGCAACCGCCAATGAGGAGGCGGGAATGCCGCAACGCACGTCCGCCATGCCAGACCGTGAGTACGCCTGGTGAAGCACTACCGACTGATTGAATGGGGTCAGCCGCTGCAGCCGCACACCGAGGACACCCCGGTGCCCCGCGGCAGCGAAGTGCTGCTCAGGCTCAGCCACTGCGGGCTGTGCCACACCGATCTGCACGTGCGCGACGGCTACTACGAATTGGGTGGCGGCCAACGCCTTACCTTCGCAGAGCGCGGTTTCCAGCTGCCGCTGATCCCGGGGCACGAGCCGGTCGGAGTGGTCGAGGCCGTGGGAGATGAGGCGGTCGGGGTGACCGCGGGCAGCCGCTATCTGGTGAACCCGTGGATCGGCTGCGGCGAGTGCGCGATGTGCGCGCTCGGTCAGGACAATCTGTGTCCCGCCTCTCAGCCACTGGGCTTTGGGCGCTGGGGCGGCTTCGGCACCCACCTCCTGGTCCGCCACCCCAAATACCTGGTCAATATTGACGGACTTTCGCCGCCGCAGGCGGCCCCGCTGGCCTGTTCCGGCCTGACCACCTACAGCGCAATCAGGAAGCTGCAGCCGCTGGCGCCGGACGACTGGGTCGCCGTGATCGGCTGCGGCGGCCTCGGGCTGATGGCACTGGCAGTGCTGCGCGGACTGGGACATCGACGGGTGATCGCCTGCGACATCGACGATGCGAAACTGGCGGTGGCGCGGGCGCAAGGGGCACCGGCGACCTGCAATCTGCAATCCGACGGCGTCGAGGAACTGCTGCGGCTGGCCGGCGGCCCGCTATACGGCATGCTCGATCTGGTCGGCTCCGCTGCCACCGTCGCCCTGGCCGCGCCAGGTCTGCGCAAGGGTGGACGACTGGTGGTCGCCGGCCTGATGGGCGGCACCGCACAATTGCCGATACCGCTGCTGGCGCTCCGCGAGATCTCGATTCTTGGCTCGGCCGTTGGCACCACCGCCGACCTGATCGAGCTGGTGGCGATGGTCAAGCGTGGCCAGATCGCGCTGCCTGCAGTGGAATCACGACCGCTCGCCCAGATCGAATCCAGCCTGGCCGACCTCGCCGCCGGGCGGATCGTCGGTCGCGTGGTGCTGGAAATCGATCCGCAATCGTCAACGCGATGACGAGAGATGTGACAGCAGCGGCACTGAACGAGATCGTCCTGCGGCGACTGCCGCCAGGGGCCTATTCCGCCTTCTGGCAGCGCATCTGCGGTGCCTCAAAGCCCCAGACCACCAGCGCCTCATCACCCTTGATCCAGATCGATTCGTTGCGCCCCTGATACTGGCTGCCGCTGGCGGCCGG
>JAGRJL010000634.1 GCA_020442775.1 Lysobacterales bacterium
GACTTCACCCACGTCGAGGACATCTGTCGCGGGGTGCTGGGGGTGCTCGATCATCCGCCCAGCGCGCAGGCTGGGGTGCCGCTGCGGGTGCTCAATCTGGGCCGCGGTGAACCGGTCGATCTGCTCCGATTCATCGACCTGATCGAACATTCGGTGGGCCAGCCGATCGAGCGCCGATATGCCGAAATGCAGCCCGGCGACATGGTCGAAACCTACGCCGACACCTCGCTGGCGCAGGATCTGTTCGCTTATGCGCCGCAGATTTCTATCGATCAGGGAGTACCGCCGCTGGTCGCCTGGTGTCGCCAATACTTCGGAGACCAAGCATGAACACCAGCCGTCAGCCGGAGCTCAGCGTCGTCGTGCCGGTGCACAACGAGCGCGACAACATCGTCCCGTTGATTGAGGAGATCCACGCTGCGCTGGAGGGACGCGAGTTCGAGGTGGTCTACGTCGATGACCGCTCCACCGATGACTCCTGGGCGGTGCTCACTGCGGCGCAGCAGCGCTTCCCGCGGCTGCGCGCGCTGCGCCACACCCGCCAAAGCGGTCAGAGCACCGCGGTGCGCAGCGGGGTCAGGCATGCGCGCGCGGACTGGATCGCGACCCTGGATGGCGACGGTCAGAACGACCCGGCCAACATCCCCACGCTGCTCGCCGAGCGCGACAAGGCCGATCCCAAGGTACGCTTGTTCGCCGGTTGGCGGGTCGATCGCCACGATCACTTCATCCGCCGGCTGTCGTCGTCAGTGGCCAATGGCGTGCGCGGCTGGCTGCTGGGTGACCAGACGCCCGATTCCGGCTGCGGCCTGAAGCTGTTTCCGCGCCAGCTTTTCCTGGATTTGCCCTACTTCGATCACATGCACCGCTTCCTGCCCGCGCTGGTGCGGCGCACCGGACACGGCGTGCTCAGCGTGCCGGTGGGGCATCGTCCGCGCACCCGCGGCAGCAGCAAGTACGGGGTCTGGAATCGCCTCTGGGTGGGCATCGTCGATATCGCCGGGGTCGCCTGGCTCAAGCGTCGCGGCAAGGTCACCGAGGTTGAGGAACAGCACCGCGAGCCGCCCGCCGTCTGAAACCGGGGTCAATCGCCGGCGGCAGCAGAATCGGATTGCGTTATCTTTGCCCGCTGTTGCTGGTGAACACAGGAAGCGGCATGTCCGATGCGCCTGCGGCCGATGGCCACCTTGATGCCTTGCTCGATGGACCGCTGAACGCACAGATAGACGCACTGGCCAGTGCACAGATCAGCTCTGTGCAGCTGACCGAGGGCTATCTGCAGCGGATTGCGGCGCGCAACCCGGATCTGGGTGCGTTCTGGGCGGTCGATGGCGAGGGGGCCAGAGTCGCCGCCCAGGCCTCGGATAGCCGCCGTCAGGACAATCAGGCGGTGCATCCGCTTGATGGCATCCCTTTCGCGGTCAAGGACAACATCGACGCTGCCGGGCTGCCGACGACGGCCGGCATGGCCACCCGCCGCGGTCGGCTTCCCGAAAGCGACGCCACCTGCGTGGCCCGGCTCAGGCGCACCGGCGCGGTGCTGCTGGGCAAGCTGCA
>JAGRJL010000053.1 GCA_020442775.1 Lysobacterales bacterium
AGGCCAGCGCGCTGCGCAGCAGCGCCACCGCCGCAGCCGAGTCGCCAGAGCCGAATCGAGACAGCGCGCGTGCCTCGGCCAGATCCGCCTGTCGCGCGCTGCTGAGCGCGACGCTCGATGCCGGCTGCACCCCGTCCAGCAGCTGATCTGCTTCGGCATAGAGACCGAGGCTGGCGTAGACCCGGGCAATGCGCGCCGCCAGGCCTGCCGCCAGTTCCGGATCGTTGATCGAGCCATGCAGCAAGGCGTCGCTGCCGCGATCGAGCAGGATCTTCAGATCGACCCGGTCCGGATCGGTCGAATCCGGATCTGCCGAGGAGAACAATTCAACCAGGAAGTCGCTCACCTGATTGGACAAGGCCCGCTCACGCTGGGCTTCCACCAGCGCAATCTTTTCCGCCTGATAGCGCTGCCACAGGGCGTAGCCGAAGCCGCTGACCAGCACCACCGTGACCAGCGCCAGCGAGGTCGCCAGCGAGTGCCGCCGCACGAAACAGCGCAGCCGGTAGCTCCAGTGATCGGGCCGTGCCTGCACCGGGTGGCCAGCGCCCCAGCGGCGCAGATCCTCGGCCAGGGCCGCCACCGACTGATAGCGTCGCTCCGGATCGGGGTTCATCGCCTTGCCGATCACCGCATCGAGTCCATCGGCGACGCGGCCCGCCAGGCGCCGCCGTCCGCCGCGCTTGAGGACCTGCGAGGCCGGTGGATGGAGCGGATTGAGCAGGCGATCTATCAGCTGATCCTGGGCCAGCCCGTCCAGCTGATACGGCGCTTTCTCGCAGACCAGTTCGTAAAGCAGCACGCCCAGGGCATAGATGTCGGTGGCCGTAGTCACCCCGAGGCCGCGGGCCTGTTCGGGGCTGGCGTAGGCCGGGGTGAGCATGCGGGTTGCGCCGCTGGGCTGATCGCCCGCGTCGAGCATCTTGGCGATTCCGAAGTCGAGCAGCTTGACCCGGCCACTCGCCCCAACCAGCACATTGGCCGGCTTCAGATCCCGGTGCACCACCAGGTGAGCATGCGCGTAGGCCACTGCGTCGCAGACTTCCAGCAGCAGCGCCAGCCGTGCATCCAGATCGACGGCGCGGTCGTAACACCACTGGGTGAAGGTCTCACCCTCGACATACTCCAGCGCCAGATAGGGCCGTCCCAGCTGATCCACGCCGGCGTCGAGCAGAGTGCAGATGTTGGGATGATTGAGTCGCGCCAGAACCCGGCGCTCGGCATCCAGGCGCTGTGCAAAGGCTGGACCACTGCCGAAGGCCAACAGTTTGACCGCTACCTGCTGCCGATCCTCACCAATGACCCGTTCAGCCTCCCAGATCTCTCCCATGCCGCCGACGCCGATGCGCCTGAGCAGGCGCTGGGTGCCGACCCATTGCCCGGGCGACGGCTCCAGTCCGCGGGTCGATTGCGCAACCCGTTCCAGCGGTGAATCGGCGCTGTCCAGTTCGTCGAGCATGCGCTCGGCGGCAAGCAGCAAGGTCGGCGCGTCGGCCAGCTCCGCCGCTAGCCACGGGCCGCGTTGCGCCGGACTCAAATCGAGCGCATGCTCGAAGGCGTTTCGTAGCCGGGGCCAGGATTCAGGGGCGATCTCGGGATCCATGATGCATCCTACTGCGCTTGCCTGCCTCAGGCCGAGGATTGCCATACAAGTGCGCGCGCAGGGCGTCGCCAGCGGAGAGCGCCATGAGCCTTGAATCCGCCCCCATCACCGACTGGCTGCAGTCGCTGGGCCGAGGACCGCGCCAGCAGCAGCCGGCCATCCAGTTTGGCGAGTTGTATCAGCAGCTGCATGCGATGGCGCGTCGCCAACTGCGTGGCGAGGGCATGCTATGCACGCTCAACCCCACCGCATTGGTCAACGAGGCCTGGCTGCGGCTGAGTCCGGAGCAGCAGCGCTACAGCCACCGACGCCACTTCTTCGCCGCTGCCAGCCAGGCGATGCGCCGCATCCTGGTGGACCACGCGCGCACCCGGCTGGCGCACAAGCGCGGCAACGGGGCAGAAAAGGTCGCGCTGGAGGAACGCTGGCCCAGCGATCTGCCGGGTCCGGACGAGCTAACCGACCTGGATTCGCTGCTGGCGCAGCTGGAACGGCTGGACCCCGAGCTGGCCCGGGTGGTCTGCATGCGCTGCTTCGGCGGATTCACCGTCAGCGAGATTGCACAGATCGACGAGGTCACCGAGCGCACCGTATTCCGCCACTGGGCGACCGCGCGCAGCTGGCTGGACGCGCAGATGCGCGACCCGCAAGGCGGCTAGCTGTGTATTTCTCCTACCTCTCCGTAGCGAGGGCGCCGAGAACGTGGGGTGGTGCGGTCCGCGGACCCCAAGGGCGGCGAAGGCGTGGTTTCACTACTTCGAGCCGATCGACGGGAGCAGATCGCGCCGGGGGTCAACCGTCGCGCTTCGCTTGCGTTCTGTAGTGGCAACCCCGTTCACTGCCACACAGGAGAGCAACAAGATGCGCAACTGGATCATTCTTTCCGCCACCTGGTTGCTGCTGGCTGCCAGTCAGCCGTCGCTGGCCCATCGTGCCGACCCGGTACAGCAGGCGCAGCGCGCCGGTCGCTGGCTGCAGCTGGAACCGCAGCAGGTGCAACAACTGGCCCATTTCCTCACCGATCTGCGGCTGGAGCGTCAGGCCCGTCGGCAGCTCCCCAAGGCGGAATTGCTGGCGGTGCTTGATCAGAGTCAGAAGGCGAGGCTGGCCGAACTGATGCTCAATCGCCAATGGCGGCAATTGCGCGCTGGCACAGCCGATCAGGGTGATCGCCTGGACCGTCTGCAGCAGGCGCTGAACTTGAGTCCCGCGCAAGTGGCGCAACTGCGCAACCGCGCCGATCAACTGCGCGCCGAGAACCAGCAATTGCGCGAGCAAAAGCGCCAGGAGCTGGTCGCCATCGTCGGCGCCGAGAACGCCGCCAGGCTGGAGCAGCGCATGGCCCAGCGCCGCACTCGTGGCGCCCGTGAACGCTGAGATCAGCCCTGCAGGAAGTCGTCGGCGTAGCCCGCCGACGACGCCCGCGGCGGCAGCCAATGACACTTCCGTGATCACGAATCTGCTATCTTGGTGAGCCTGACCGGAGGGGTCTGGCCGAAAGCCCAAGATGCGCAATTGCGGGCCGAGGGCACGACGCCCAGCTACTCTCAGCATTCCGCGGCGGGCCCGAAGAACGGTCCTTTCGGTCGTCCCTCAACCCGCCTTGCAGAGTAGTGTGAATGCCCCCAGTTGATCCCGAAGCGCAATCCCCCTCTCCCAAGGAACATGCCAACGCCGCCTGGCATCAGCGCCGAATTGACGCGGTACCGCGCGGCGTCGCCACCCTGCTGGAGGTTTATGCCGAGCGCGCGCAGAACGCGGAACTCTGGGACGTCGAGGGCAATCGCTACATCGACTTCGCCTCCGGCATCGCGGTGCTCAACACCGGGCATCTGCACCCGCGGGTCAAGGCCGCGGTGAACGCTCAACTGCATCATTTCAGCCACGTCTGTTTTCAGGTCACCCCTTATCCGGCCTACATCGAGCTGGCCGAGCGCCTGAACGAGCTCGCGCCCGGCCCCAGCAAGAAGAAGACGATTTTCCTGAGCACCGGCGCCGAAGCGGTGGAGAACGCAGTCAAGATCGCCCGCGCCCACACCGGGCGCAGCGGCGTCATCGCCTTCTCCGGCGGTTTCCACGGACGCACCATGATGGCGATGGCGCTCACCGGCAAGGTGGTGCCCTACAAGGCCGGCTTCGGCCCGATGTCGGGTCAGGTCTATCACCTGCCCTTCCCGATCGCCTATCACGGCAAGGGGGTGGAGAAGGCAACCCAGGCCCTTGAAGATCTGTTCAGCGCCGATCTGGATCCGGATCAGATTGCCGCGATCATCATCGAGCCGGTCCAGGGCGAAGGCGGCTTCTACGTCGCACCGCCGGAATTCCTGCAGGCGCTGCGCGAACTGTGCGACGAGCACGGCATCGTGATGATCGCCGATGAGGTCCAGTCCGGCTTCGCCCGCACCGGCAAGCTGTTCGCGATGGATCACTGGGGCATCGAGCCGGACCTGATGACCACCGCCAAGAGTCTGGCCGGCGGTTTCCCGCTGTCGGCGGTCACCGGCAAGGCCGAAATCATGGACGCCGCGCGCCCGGGCGGTCTGGGCGGCACCTACGCCGGTTCCCCGGTGAGCTGCGCTGCGGCGCTGGCGGTGCTGGACGTGATCGAGGACGAATGCCTGTGCTCACGTGCCGAATGGCTTGGCGCGCTGATGCGCGAGCTGCTAGAGCAGATCCAGGCCGACCCCCAAACGCGCAACGCGATCGGCGAGATTCGCGGCCTGGGCGCGATGGTGGCGATGGAACTGGTCGAGGATGGCGACGCCTCCAGACCGGCCGCCACTCTGACGAAGGCGCTGGTGCAGGCCTGCGCCAGCAAGGGACTGATCATTCTGGCCTGCGGCGTGCGCGGCAACGTGATTCGCTTCCTCGCTCCGCTGACGATCAGCGAATCGGAGGTCCGCGAGGGCCTGGGCATCCTGCATCAGGCGCTGGTGGAGCTGCTCAATCCGGCTGACGCCTGATAGCGAGCAATGAGGCCCGATCGAAGTAACCCATTTACTGGTTCGAAGAGCGAGACCCTATGACCGTCCCCTTTGCGATTGCCGGCGTTCAGATGCTGGTCCCTGCAATGACCAGCAACCTGTCGGCGATGCTCCACCGCATCGATGTGGTGATGGCGCGCTTTCCCTGGACCCAGATGATCCTGTTCAGCGAACTGGCGCAATGCGGCCCGGTTCCCAACCAGCCGGTGGTGCTGCCGGGACCGGAAGAAGAGGCGCTGCAGGCGGCCGCTTCCAAGTACGGCATCTGGCTGATTCCCGGCAGCGTGTTCGAACGCGGCGAGAACGGAGAGCTCTATAACACCACCTCGGTGATCAACCCGACCGGCAAGGTGATCGCCCGCTATCGCAAGATGTTTCCGTTCATGCCCTATGAACATGACGTCACCTCCGGTACCGAATTCTGTGTGTTTGACGTGCCCGAGGCCGGCCGCTTCGGCCTGTCGATCTGCTATGACATCTGGATTCCGGAAACCACCCGCACGCTGGTGGCGATGGGGGCCGAGGTGCTGCTGCATCCGGTGCTCACCGGCACCATTGACCGCGACGTGGAGCTGGCCATCGCCCGCGCCACCGCCGCCCAGTTCCAGTGCTATGTGTTTGATATCAACGGCCTGGACGCCGGCGGCATCGGCCGCTCTTGCGTGGTCGATCCCACCGGCACGGTGCTCGCTCAGGCCGGCGGATCAAACGAAACCCTGCCGGTGGAAGCCGATTTCGCCAGGGTCCGACGCCAGCGCGAAAACGGCATCAACGGCCTTGGTCAGCCGCTGAAGAGTTTCCGCGACCGCACCGTCGACTTCGCCGTCTATCAGCGCCAGAGCGGCGTCGATCAGTATCTGCACACGCTGGGTCCGCTGGTGATGCCCAGCAAAGGCGGCAATGCGCACGTGGCAGCCAGAGAGCCGGCCTCGGTCCTGCCTGCCGCCGACAGCCATCCCAAATAACCGTCGTTTCACCTCTACTGGAGTAGCCCGTCTCCCCAGATCTAACCGCACAATCTAAAAGGAGTCTCCGTGAGTTCGTCTGAAGCGAAACCGCCGGTTGGCGGCCAAACCCAAGCAACCACGGCGGTCGCTGGTGTCAGCAGCCCGCTGTCCTCAAACACCGGCTCGCTGAGCGACTACTACTCCGCCTCGCAGCTGCGCAACGATCGCTGGACCCGGCTGAAGAGTCTGGCCGCGCAGCTGGTCGGTTCTTCCTACGCTCACATCGACAAGGTCCAGCTGCTCGACGAGATCAACGGGCTACTGCGTTCCCTGGGACCTATCGAAGCCTACTGGGCCTTCCCCGGCCGGCGCGGTTTGGAAGAACTGCGCGCCCTGCTGCGGCGCGATGACTACTACGACTTTGCCCGAGTGCTGACCCGGATGGTGCGCGCGCTGCAGAGCGGCGCCTACCGGCGACGACTGGGAGAATTCGTTGCCGATGCCGATCACGAGCAGGAAGAAGAGCACGATCTGGCCGAGAGTCAGGACGAGCGCTCGCACGCGCGGCCCTTTTTCGAAGTGCTGATCGTTGACGAGCTGACCCCGGCGCAGCAAGAAGCGCAGTGCCACGCGCTGCGCGAGCAGCGCCAGCCGGACGATCGCTTCGTCTACGAGCCGGTGATCGTGGGCACCTTCGAGGACGCGCTGATCGCGATCCTGTTCAACCACAGCATCCAGTCAGTGGTAGTGCGGCATGACTTCGGCTTCGCCTCGGCCAACCGGATGGAGATCCTGCAGCGCTATCTGCGCCGGGTCGGCAATGAAGATCTGGAAGCGATTGATCCGGAAAACTATGGCCCGGAGCTGTGCCGGCTGATCCTGAAGATCCGTCCCGAGCTGGACGCCTTCCTGGTCACCGACCGCTCGGTGGAGGAAATCGCCGGTCGCGACCTCGGCTGCGCGCGAGTGTTTTACAACCAGGAAGACTTCACCGAGCTGCACCTGAACATCCTGCGCGGGGTGGCGGCGCGCTACAACACGCCCTTCTTCAACGCGCTCAAGGCCTATTCCAAGCAGCCCACCGGCGTGTTCCACGCGATGCCGATCAGCCGCGGCAAGTCGCTGATCCGCTCGAACTGGATCCGCGACATGGCCGACTTCTACGGCATGAACATCTTCATGGCCGAGACCAGCGCCACCTCCGGCGGTCTGGATTCGCTGCTCGAGCCGATCGGCCCGATCAAGGTGGCCCAGGAGCTGGCCGCGCGCGCCTTCGGCGCCAAGCAAACCTTCTTCGCCACCAACGGCACCTCCACCTGCAACAAGATCGTGGTGCAGGCCATCGTCCGCCCCGGCGATATCGTGCTGGTCGATCGCGACTGCCACAAATCCCACCACTACGGCATGGTCCTGGCCGGCGCCAACGTGGTCTATCTGGACAGCTACCCCTTAAGCCAGTACTCGATGTACGGCGCGGTGCCGCTGCGCGAGATCAAGCATCAGCTGCTGACCCTGAAGAAGGCCGGCAAGCTGCACCGGGTGCGGATGCTGCTGCTGACCAACTGCACCTTCGACGGGATCATCTACAACGTCGAGCGGGTGATGGAGGAATGCCTGGCGATCAAGCCGGATCTGGTGTTCCTGTGGGACGAAGCCTGGTTCGGCTTCGCCCGCTTCTCGCCCACCTATCGGCAGCGCACCGCGATGAGCACCGCGCAGACCCTGCGCGCGCGCTTCAAGGACCCGGCCTACGCCGAGCGCTACGCCGCTCACGCCGCCGAGATCGCCGACTACAGCGAAGAACAGCTGCTCGATACCCGGCTGCTGCCGGACCCGAAGAAGGCCCGGGTGCGCGCCTATGCGACTCAGTCCACCCACAAGACCCTGACCTCGCTGCGCCAGGGCTCGATGATCCACGTGCACGACCAGGACTTCCGCGGCGAGGTCGAGCAGGCCTTCCACGAGGCCTACATGA
>JAGRJL010000635.1 GCA_020442775.1 Lysobacterales bacterium
AGCTACTGGTACGAGCCCTGGGGGAGCTCCGGGGTGCACAAGGGCATCGACATCTTCGCCGATCGCGGACGCGGCGTCGTCTCATCGACCGCCGGGCTGGTGGTCTATGCGGGGACCCTGGCCAAGGGCGGCAAGGTCGTGCTCGTGCTCGGCCCGAAGTGGCGGGTGCACTACTACGCGCATCTGGATCAGCAGCTGGCCTCTAACGGTCAGTGGCTGTGGGCGGGCGAGCGGCTGGGCACGGTGGGCACCAGCGGCAATGCGGTGGGCAAGAGTCCCCATCTGCACTACTCGATTGTCTCCCTGCTGCCGCTGCCGTGGCAGTTCAGCGGCGGGACCCAGGGCTGGAAGAAGATGTTCTACCTAAATCCCACTGATCGCTTCGAATGAACCGGCGCGACGTGGCGCGGTCTGCGCCCGGCTCGACCTGGTGAAACGACGCCTTGGCCGCCCAATGGATGCGCGCACATCATCACGCCACCCATTTCCTTGGCAATGCTGGCGACGCCCTCATCCCGAAGGGGTATGAGAGATGTTGGCAGGCTGCGGGCGTCGACGGTCAGCGACCGCGCCCGCTGCTGCTCGCCTATCAGTGATCCTTCTGGGTCTCGGCGTAGAGTGACAGATACTCCATCGCTTCCTGCTCCAGTCGCTCTTCGTCGGAATGCCGTATCGCCTGTTCGGGCTCACCGGTTTGATTGCGCTCGGCAACAAACCGGCCGTTGTCGTAGTAGTAGGCCTTGCCGCCGGAGATCACGCCTGGCTTCTCATCGGTCATCCCCTCGTCTTCGATGTAGGCGAAGATCAGGTGCCCGCCCTCGAAATAGAATTCCTCAGTACGGTGACTGATGCTTTCATGGGGATAGGTCTTGATCCGACGGACGGCGCCGTCCTCGGCGTAGAACTCGATCTTGCTCCACTTCTGCTTGATCTGTGCGCGCAGATTGCTGGTTGACAGGGTTGCCCGCTGCATCTTTTCGCGCACCGCTTCGATTGCTTCGCGCTTGGCCTCGATCTGCTTGATCAGTGCCGGACGTTCGCTTGCCGGAACCTGCTCCTCCGCTGATGCGAGATGGGTGAACAGCAACAACGCGGTAGCAGCAATCGCTGGCCAGGTTTTCATGTGAGCCTCTCCTGTGCGGGGTCCGATCGAGTAGAAAGCTTAATCCCGATTGCCTGATGCGGGTTCACTCTCAGGTCGGATATTGTCGTGTTCCTGGGAAGTCGATCCGGATACCAGGGCCAGTGCCGCGCCGAGCAGCGCGCCCAGGTAGCTGCCGTGATGAACGTAGACGACCTCGATGAAGTGCAGTCGGTCGACGATCCGGTACTGTTCGATGGCCCAATCCCAGCGACCGCCATTCCCGTCCGTCGCAAGCCAGTGCGCGCAGATCCCAGCGATCAGACCGCCAGCGACGGCGCAGCTCAGTACCAGCAGGCATCGACGCCGGGCTGCACGCCAAAAATCTTTGGCCGCTGTTGTCGGCAGCGGCCGAATTTTCGCCTGGAGCAGCCGTCGCCCCAGCAGCCAGCCGAATAGGGCGCCCAGTCCAGCACAGGCCACCGAACCGATGGCGGCCACCCTGAGACGATCCGGCCGGCCAAAGCTGAGCCAGGCAAACTGCTGGAACTTGATCTTCTGAAAGTACTCCGGCGAGAGGGTGAAGGTGATCTGATCGTGGAGCGCGCCAAAGATGCACGCAACCAACGTGCAGGCCGAGACCAGCCGGGCGATCAGGCGCCATTCGTCAACGGAGAGCTGCGGACAGATCCAGGGCTTCAAGCTGCGTCGATCCTGCGAGAGGTTCCCGGTCAGACCGGAGCGGCAATCGAGAGTTCGACCGGTTTCCCGCAGCGACCGGCCAATGCCGGGCCATTCGGACCGCACCCTGACAAGTCCTTAACAGGGCGTTGACAGTATCGAGGTAGCTCCCGCGCAGGCTCCCTGATCTGATTGGTTAATCGGCACAGGCTGCTCGGGCAAACCGGTCGCCGAGGCGGGCGGCAGGTTGCCTTTGGTATGAATTGATGGATTCTGCGCCTTTGCGAGTGGATCAATGGGCGTAGTCTTGGGGACTGCCGCGGGTGACGGTGAGGCTACCGTGTATCTGCTTGATGGAAGCGTGCCACTGATATGAGATCTGCACTGATAACTGCCCTAGTGGTCCTCTGGCTGACGACGCCGCCAGTGCTGGCCCAGAGTCGGGAAGTCGGTTACCCCACCTTTCTCAGCCCCCACAGCAATCCCATCGTTAGCGCCGGAGACCGGGTCTTCGTGGCCAATACGCCGGCCGACACGATCGACCTGATTGATCCGGCAACTCTGGCCGTGACTGCGCGGGTGAAAGTCGGCATCGATCCGGTCTCGCTGGCCTTGCGCCCGGACGGCAAGGAGCTGTGGGTCTCCAATCACGTATCGGACTCGGTGAGCGTGATTGATATCGACGCCAGCAGCGATCGTTATCTGCAGATCATTGCCACCATCAGCGACTTCGATCCGGCGACCCGCGCGACTCGCTTCGACGAGCCGGTAGGGATCGCCTTTGCCAGCAACGAAAAGGCCTATGTGGCGCTGTCGTCGGAGAACCGCATTGCGGTGATCGACGTGGCCAGTCGGCAAATCAGTCGGCGTTTGGTGATCACCGCGCAGGACCCCAGGGCGATCGCGGTGCGTGGCGATCGGCTCTATGTGATTCCCTTCGAGTCCAACAACCAGACCCAGATCTCCGGCTGCGTGGGAGCGCCCACCGGTGGGTTGTGCACCTTCGACGCGCAGCAACACGTGGTCAACACCAACAATGTGCTGTCGCAGGGCATCGTCGTCGACATCGTCCGCGAGCCGCGGATTCCCGATCGCGATCTCTATGTTTTCGACACCGCGACCGACCTGCAGGTGCAGACGGTCAACGGGTTGGGAACGATGCTGTACGGCATTGCGGTGGACTCGCAGGGACGGGTCTTTGTCGCCCAGACCGACGCTCGCAATGATGTCAACGGTCGCGCCGGCACCCGCGGGGACGGGCTGGCCGAGATGGGCAACCGGGCCTTTCTCAACCAGCTCACCCGGGTCGATTGCGGCTCGGGCAGCTGCGCGGTACCGCAGCGCATCGATCTGGAGCCGCGCCCGCCGGTGAATCCGGCGGCGGGAATGGCCCTGGCCACGCCCTTCGCGGTGGCGATCAGCGCCGATGACGCGACGCTGGTGGCTACTTCCGCCGGCTCCAATCAGCTGTTCACTCTCGATCCTGGCAGTGGTGAGGCGAGTGGCGCTGCAAGCGATGCCCAGAGGCATTGCGCTGGAATCGGACGACAGCGGCCGCGCGGAGCGGGCATGGACCTACAACGTCGGCGCCAACAGTGTTTCGCTGGTGGATCTGTCGGCGCCGGCCAATCCCCAGCTGGTGCAGACCATCGTCCTGGATGACCCGACTCACCCGGCGGTCAAGCGCGGTCGGATTGTCTTCAACGATGCCAATATCTCCACCAGCGGCACCTTTTCCTGTGAAAGCTGCCATCCCGATGGCGGCACCGACCAGCTTCTGTGGATTCTGGATACGCCCTTCTGCAGCCTGCCCGGCTGCAACCAGATCCCGCCGCGGATCACGATGCCGATCCGCGGCCTGCGCGACACCGCTCCCTACCACTGGGACGGCATCCCGGGCGACCCCTATGGCGGCAGCAATACGGCCAATATCAATGGCTTTGTCCCGGCCAACTGTGACCGTGAAGCGCCGGAGAGCTGCACGCTCAATCTGGTCGATGGTGGCCTCGCCAGCACCATGTGCGCGGTGGGCGCCTGTCCGCTCAATGAAGAAGGCAAGGGCGGGGCGCTCAGCGCGGCCCAGCGCGCCGACATGGCTCAGTTCCTGTTGAGCGTGCCCTATCCGCCGGCACAGCGGCGGGCCTACGACGACAGACTTTCGGAAGATGCCAGGCGTGGATTCAGCCTGTTCCACATTGAAGGTGATTTTCAGGGCAACCCGCAGCCCAACGTCTGCGGAGACTGTCATCGATTGCCGTTCTGGG
This sequence comes from Lysobacterales bacterium, assembly GCA_020442775.1. Lineage (GTDB taxonomy): Bacteria > Pseudomonadota > Gammaproteobacteria > Xanthomonadales > SZUA-5 > SZUA-5. The sequence goes on from JAGRJL010000635.1 coordinate 4,027, forward strand.
TCAGCACCAATACCCCGGGTACCGGGATGGAAGCACCGACCTGGCGCGGCGCCTATGATCGCTGGCTGATCCTGCCGCAGGGCCGGTTGAACATCATCGATTTCCCCTTCTACCGGAACATCGCCCAGGCCGGCGCCCCGGAAGAGTCGGTATGGCGCCTGTCCTGGGCAAGCCGGGCGCGATTCAATCCGGTGTGGGACATGGTGCTGGAGGGCGGCACCGGCTTCCCCGGCGCATTTGGCCGCCAGCTGACCCTGGACGCGAATAGTGCCCGACTGGAGACCACCACGGATTTGCTCGATGCCCTGGAAAAGGCGGCCGCGGCGGAAACGATCAGGCTACAGGGCGAGGGCGCGGTTAGCGACGGCAATGCGTTCCGGCCAGTCAGCCTGCGCTATGAGCTGGGCCGCTACCGCAGCGATGACCAGAGCGCGCTGGAATACACCCGTAGTGAACTGCTGAGTGCGGCGAGCAGTGATCAGCTGAAGCTGACGCTGACTGCCCGGATCGGCCACCGAACCGACCTGGACCACCCGCAGCCGGCGCTGTGGACCAGCGGACCGATACAGGCCCAGCGCGGTCGCCAGCAGTTTCCCACGCTGTCGGTCGGTGACCGGGTGATCTCCCTCAGCGGTCGGCACATCGACACCGGCGCGTACGTGTTTGTCGACGGCGAACGTGTCGCCGCCAACGTGCGCTGCGCAGCGGGCAATCTGCCCAACTGCACCAACGAGGCCTTTGAGGTGCAGCTCTCGGCTTCGCCGACAACCGCCGGGATACATTTCTTGCAGGTGCAGAATCCCGACGGGCTGGTCAGCAATGAATTCATCTTCCACACCCTGGCCGCCGGCACAGGGGTTGCCGAGTTCGACGTCAGCGGACCCTGGGCCAAGCTGGATCAGGCAGGCCACGGCTGGCTGATCGAGCAGATTCCCGCGCTCAACGGCGTAGGACCCGACCAGCTCGTGGTCTATTGGTATGTCTATCTCAACGGTGAACCGGCCTGGTTGATCGGTCAGGGCGACTTCGTCAATGGGCGAGCAGAGCTGGAGACCTATGTCACCGCGGGCGCGAACTTCCCACCGGCCTTCGACCCGGCCAGCGTGGACTTGATCCCCTGGGGCCGGCTTAGCTTCGAATTCGCCGACAATGAAACCGGCAGCGTGCGCTGGAGCGGCGAGGTGGATGGCTACGGTCAGGCTGCGCTGAATATTCAGCGTATTGCACCGATCTCCAGCGCCCCATCTGCCTGTTACAGCGGCAGCTACTACAACCTCGA
>JAGRJL010000636.1:0-3887 GCA_020442775.1 Lysobacterales bacterium
CGGTACTGCCCGTAGTAGTGACCGATTGCGCCCAGATCACTAGCATGGGGCGCCGCCTGCTGATGCAGGTGCTGCATGTACAGAGACAAACCGTTGTCCATCGGATTGCGAACGGTATGAATGATCTTGGCCTGCGGAAAGATGCGCTTGATCAGACCGATCAGCAGGAAGTTGTCGGGGCGCTTGTCGCTGACAAACTTCGGGAACTGGTTGGCATTGGAGATTCGCAGCAGATGGGCGCGATAGTCAGCGGAGAAGCGCTCGCATTCGGCGTCAGTGAGCGCGCTGAAATGGCTGTTCAGTCGCGCCGCAAGACGCGGGAAGTGCTCCAGTTCGCCGCCGGCGGAGATCATCGGATGTCCGCTGATGACTTGCTCCAGCAAGGTGGATCCCGAGCGGAACATCCCGCAGACGAACAGCGGCTGGACTCCTTCGCTTGGGGCAGACGGTTTCCCAATCGCCGCTGATGCAGCGATCAGCTGGCTTACTTGTACTTCAGTCCCTCGTGGGCTGTAGGGCGGGCCGGCGAGTGCGGCGTGGCGATTAGCCTCGGCGAAGGCGCGGAAGGCATCGTCATGAAGCGCAAGCTTGTCGCATGCCCGGCCAAGCGCAAAGTACAGGTTGGCGCGCACCTGCGGATCCTGGGTCGTTGCATTGCCGGCGCTTCGACGCAATCGGGCAAGACTGGGATCATCAGGGCTGACCGGGGGCGCAAGATGGCTCAGACGGCCTAGCGCCTCCAGCTGCAGCTCACTCAGCAGGCGCACATCAAAGCCCTCGGAGGGCAACATCGCCTGGTAACAGGCGATTGCGTCTTCGCGCCGGCCCTGCTCTTCAAACAGATTGCCCAGGTTCAGCTGGGCCGGCTGGTAATCCGGCTGCAATGCCAGCGCCTGACGCAAAGAGGCTTCCGCTGCGGCGTCCATGCGCAGGTGGTCGCTGTAGATCACTGCACAATTGAGGTGAACTTCCTGCGGATCTCTCACCCCGCATTCCAGCGCGCGCTGATAGGCCTGCAGAGCCTGATCAAACTCGCCCTGCCGGCGCAGCAGATAGCCAAGGTCGTACCAGCCGTCTGCGAACTGCGGCTCAGCAGAAAGCAGCTTTCGGTAGGACTCGATGGCTTGGATTGCGCGACCCTGGCGGTAGAGCGTGGTGGCCTGACGGTACAGGGCCTGAGATTGGGGCTTCATCGGCGCAAGCTTACGCAAGCCCATTGCGGATCGCCACTCGGGAGCTGCCAGGCTCGCCAGCCGAGCTCAGCGTCCTGATTCAGCATGCCGGCTCAAGGTGGCCGGCAATCGGGCAAAAAAAAGCGGCGGGCTTGCGCCCGCCGCCTTTAAACCTCTTTACAGCCTGACTTAGTAGGTGAAGGTCAGGTTGGTGAAGAAGTAACGACCCAGCTGATCGTAGCCATTCGGAGCATTGGCATTCAGCGCAACGGTCGAACCCACCAGAGGCGGCTCGCGATCGAAGATGTTGTTCACACCAACGGTCAGGTTGAGGGTCTGGGTGATGTCGAAGGAACCCGACAGATCCAGGTAGTTGTAGGCGTCGATACCGTCGTCGGCAGCGAGCAACTGATCAGACACGAACGGAGTGCCGTCGGTGTTGGTGTTCTCGATCGAGCCCACATAGCGCCAGCGCAGCGACGCGGTGTAGAAGTCCTTCGAGAAGCGCAGGGTGGCGGTGTGCTTCCAATCCGGGGTGGCCGGCGCGGAGCAGGTCGGGTTGATGATGCCGGCGCAATCGAAGGTGGCGTCATCGTTAACACCCGGCAACGGAACGATTTCCTGCTCCAGGGTACGGGTACCGACGAAGGAAGCGGTCAGGTTGCCGCCCCACAGATCCATCCGGTAGCTGGCGGTAAAGTCCAGACCACGGAAGTTCAGCTCGCCGAAGTTGGCGGTCAGGTTGCGGATCAGACCCGAGCTGGTCGGGCTGGAACCCAGCCAGATGTCACCCGAACCCGGACGACGCTGCACCAGCGAACACAGGGTCGGGTCGCCGGTGGTGCCGCAGAAGTTCAGAATGGTCTGCGCACCGATGGTGCCGATGCGATCTTCCAGGGCGATGTCGTAGTAATCCAAGCTGAAGCTCAGATCGTTGAACGGCGAGTAGACCAGACCCAGGGTGTAGGTATCGGCCTGCTCCGGCTTCAGCCCGGTGTTACCACCGATGAACTGGTTGTACTGGGCAGCCGGGGAATCCGGCACGTTGCCGTACTGGGCCGCGCTGACACCGGTGTTGGCGCACTGCGCCTGGGTGAAGACCGGGTTGGCGCCGGCGCACGGATCAGTACCGCCGAACAGGGCCACCTGGTTGCCGGCGAACAGTTCGCCGACGTTCGGCGCACGGATCGCACGGTTGTAGCCACCACGCAGACGGATCTGACCGAAGTCAGCCACCGCGCCGATCTTGTAGGTGTTCTCGCCACCGGACAGATCGTAGTCGGAATAACGATAGCCGAGATCCAGGTTCAGAGCCTTCAGCGGACCGGCGTCGGAAATCAGCGGCACCGCGGCTTCGAAGAACACTTCAGTCACCTGAGTCTCACCGGAGATTGGCAGACGCGGACCACCGGCACCGATGAAGTTACCGGCCTGCCAGTTGGAGTCGGTGTTCACGGTGTAGGTGGATTCACGCCATTCGGCACCGACGACCAGCGAGATGTTCTCGTTGGCGGACGGGAAGCCGAAGCCCAGATCGCCAGAGGCGTAGCCGTTGACCGAGGTGATCTCGGTGGTGCCGGTGCGGATACCGGTACCGGCCAGCGCGGCGGCAGCAGCCGGGGTGACGTTACCCGGGCCGGACCACACGTCGTAGGGCAAGCAGCCGGAGAACGAGCCCGGGGGGCAGCCCAGCAGGGCGTCACCGACGAACGGGGTCAGGAAGTCGTTGACCGACTCTTCGTTGGAGCTGTTACGACCGTACAGGATGGAGAAGTTGTAGGTCCAGCTGTCGCTGATGTCACCTTCGGCACCAGTCACGAAGCGGAAGGAGTTGGACTCGATGTTGGAGATACGCGGTCCACCTTCAACGTTACGCTTGCCGACGTAGATCAACAGATCGTCGGTAGCGGTCGGACCCTGCGAGGTCACGCCCAAGTCAGCGCACAGGCTGCCGACCAGCGGGTCGTTGCAGTTGAAGCTGAGCAGGTTGTTGAAGAAGGTACCGGATTCCGCGATCTGCACCGAGGTGTTCGTGTTGGTGAACATGGTCTCGACGAACGGACGGAAGTAGCGGTTCACTTCGTACTTGATCGAGCTACCGAAGGTGTAACGCTCGTCAGGACGCTGGAAGTGGTTGATCGGCGCAAAGTTGTACAGGCCGCTCACGCCCGGAACCCAGGTGCCGCCCGACTGAATGGTGGCCAGATCAAAGTTCAGGACGCCGTCGGCCGAGGCCACGAAGAAGTTGGCAACCGGCGCAGTGGCGGAGCCACCGCAGGTGGTGCCGGCGGCGTTCAGGGCGCAGGACGAGTAGTCACGGGCTTCCTGACGCAGCTCGTCATTCTTGCGGTAGGTCAACCAGGCCATCGCGTGACCGGCGTCGTCGCCGAAGCGGCTGCCGATGGCGATGTCGATGTTGCGCGCGTCGCCGTCGAGGCCGGAGCTACCGGTGGGGTAGTCGAAGCCACGGGCATCCAGACGCTGCTGGATGTAGGCATTGTCGTTGTTGTGCTGGTACGCAGAGTAACCGGCGTTGATCGAGATGCCTTCGAATTCGGTGTCGAGAATGAAGTTCACAACACCGGCGACGGCGTCGGCGCCGTACACCGCGGACGCACCACCGGTCAGCACGTCAACGCGCTGGACCAGGGCGGCCGGGATCTGGTTCAAGTCGACAGCCTGCGAGCGGATACCGCCGGGCTGCAGACGCTGGCC
>JAGRJL010000636.1:4034-4236 GCA_020442775.1 Lysobacterales bacterium
GTACCGGTGTACTTGAAGTCTTCGCGAGAGACTTCGGTGACCGGGCTGGCGGCGGTGATGGTCTGGCTCTGAATACGGGTACCGGTAACGGTAACCGTGGTCAGTTCAGTCGCATCATCGTCGTCTGCATCCTGCGCCATGACCGGGGCGGCCATGAGCGTGAAGGTGCCAGCCATGAGCGCGATACGGATCGCGCCTGACA
>JAGRJL010000637.1 GCA_020442775.1 Lysobacterales bacterium
CGCGACCTCAACCGTGCCTTCCCCGGATCTGCGCAGGGTTCGCTGGCCTCGCAGCTGGCCCATTTGTTCATGACCGAGGTGGTGCGCCGCAGCCAGTTTGGCATCGACCTGCACTCGGCGGCGATCCATCGCAGCAACCTGCCGCAGGTACGCGCCGATCTGAGTGATCCGCAAACGCTGACCCTGGCCCGTGCCTTCAATGCACCGGTGCTGGTCAACTCCACCTTGCGCGACGGCTCGCTGCGTCAAGCGGCGCGCGAGGCGGGGGTGACGGTGCTGCTCTATGAAGCCGGTGAGGCCCTGCGTTTCCACGAGGTCGCCATCCGCACCGGCGTGCGCGGGGTGCTGGGGGTGCTGGCCAAGCTGGACATGCTGCGCAGTCGCAAGCTTGCTGCGATCGATGCCAAGCCACCGCGCGCCCTGTCCAGCTACTGGGTGCGCGCACCGATCAGCGGCATCGTCCGCAGTCAGTGCCGCCTGGGCGACGCGGTAGGCGAACAGGCCAGGCTGGGCGTGGTCAGCGATCCCTTCGGTGAAATCGAGGAGCCGATTGAATCGCGCCGCGGCGGCCTGATCATCGGGATGAGCAAGCTGCCGATCGTCAACCGCGGCGACGCGCTATTCCACGTCGCCCAGGTGGCGCGCAGCGACGACTACAGCGTCAGCCTGAGCGAACTGCAGCAGGAGCTGGAGGACGACCCCTTGCTGGAGGTCGATCACTGATCGACCGTTGGCCGCGGAAGCGCTGAGCCTACTGGCTCTGCTGGTCCATCGCCTCGTCGGTCTTGTTCTGTGAGTCCAGCACCTGCTGCTCGAGCGCCTTGGCCTGGTCCATCACCTTGAGCTGGTCATCGATGATGGTCGGCTGAGCGGCGGTTTCCGGCGGTGGTTCCACGCTGCAGGCAGCCAGGCCCAGGGTGACGGCCGCGATTGCTGTGCTCTGAATGATCTTGTGCATGGCGAACTCTCCCTTTGATTGCCGCAGCATAACCCCAAGGCGCCCCGGGAGCGCGCGATGCCCTCGGCAACAACGATCAGCGGACCGACTTGCCGGTATCACCGGCTTCCACTGCCTCCACCGCTGCGCGCACGATGCGCTCGGGCACCCGGGTGCGGTAGTCGGGATTGGAGTATCCGAACTGCACCACTCCGGCAGCGTCGATCACGAAGACGCTGGGCACCGGCAGCGCGTGGTGATCATGTCCGCTGGCCTGCTCCAGATCGATGTTGTAGGTCTTGTACTTCTCGATGGTTTCGGGATCGACTCGAAAGGCGATACCGAATGCCTGCATCAACTCGGCACGGTTGTCGGACAGCAGGGTGTAGCCCAGTTCGGTCTTGTCCAGGGTCCTGCTCAGCTCCTCCGGACGGTCCGGACTGACCGCAATCAGCTGAAAACCGTGCTCGGCCAGATCCGGAACCAGCTTGTGCAGCGCACTCAGCTGCGCGTTGCAGTACGGACACCAGCCGCCGCGGTAAAAGACCAGCAGGGTCGGCTTGCCGCCCAGGGCCTGCTGCAGCGTCACCGGCCGGGCCTGATGATCCTGCAGGCTCACCTCGGGAACCGACGTCCCCGGCAGCAACGGATGGACCCGGTCGGCGCTGGTGGCGATCTCGGCGGTCGCCATCGAGCACCACAACATTCCCAGAGCCAGCAAACTGATCCGCATCGCAGTACTCCTGATCGTGTAGATTTAGCTGCAGTAGACCCGGCTGGCGACGCTTTGCTTGCAACAGCCGGTTCGATCAGTCAGAGGCGGGGTGAGGAGAGGTTGATCCGTTGCGCAGCAAGCGACAACAGTGGCAGCTGCTGACCGAGCACTTTGATCGCCTGATTGAGTTGCCCGAAGAGCAGTGGGACGGCGAACTGCAGGCCCTGGCCGAGTCCGATCCCGATTTGGCCGAGCAGGTGCGCGCGATGCTCAAGGCCGACCGCGACGACAGCACCATTCTGCGCGGCGGCAGCGCCATTTCCAGTCCGGGCGCGGCGCAGGCGCTGGTAGAAAAGCTGGTCCCCGGCCATGAACAGACCGACCCCTGGCCCCATCTGGGCGGCGATGCCCGCCGCCGCATCGAACCACCGGAGCGGATTGGCCCCTATCGGCTGGTCGAGCGCCTGGGCATCGGCGGGATGGGCGAGGTCTGGCGCGGCGAGCGTGCCGACGGCGGCTTCGAGCAGATGGTGGCGATCAAACTGGTGGCCTTCCAGGGCCGCGGACTGGCCGAGCGCTTCGATCTGGAGCGGCGCATTCTCGCGCGTCTGCAGCATCCCGGCATCGCCTGTCTCTACGACGGCGGCCAGACCCCTACCGGCCTGCCCTACCTGGTCATGGAGTACGTCGAAGGGCTGCCCATCACCGAGCATGTGGCGCAATCCCAGCCGGAGCTGGAGCAGTTGCTGCAGTTGATGATCGAGATCTGCGAAGCGGTGGACCACGCCCATCGGCTGATGGTGGTGCATCGCGACCTCAAGCCCAGCAACGTGCTNNGCCAGCGGCCAGATCAAGCTGCTCGACTTCGGCATCGCCAAGCTGCTTGATGAGGATGCCCCGGCGCTGACCCTGGGAGAGGGTCAGCCGATGACCCCGCTGTACGCGGCGCCGGAGCAGGTCCGCGGCGAGCCGGTCAGCGCAGTCAGCGACGTCTACGCGCTGGGGGTGATCCTCTACCAGCTGCTCACCGGCGCCATGCCCACCGCTCGCGAGGGGGTTCCGCTGACCACCCTGGCCGAAGTCGTCTCCAGCGAGACCATCGAACCACCGAGCCGGGTGGTTTCCACCCTCCATGGCCACGGACGCTGGAACGCCAGTGCCTTGCGCGGTGACCTCGATCTGGTGGTGGTCACGGCGTTGCACAGCGACCCCAGCCGCCGCTATCGATCGGCCGCCGCGCTGGGCGAAGATCTGGATCGGCTGCTTCGCGGCCTGCCGATTCGCGCTCGCCCTGACAATTGGCGCTATCGGGTCAGCAAGTTTCTGCGCCGGCATCGCTACGCGGCCGGCGGCATTGCGCTGGCGCTGCTGTCGTTGGCCGTTGGCTTCTCCGCAGCCTTGTGGCAGGCGCAGCGGGCGCGCGAGGCGGCGGCGCAGGCAGAGCGGGCGCTGGCCCAGAGCGAGCGCAGCAAACAGTTTCTGGTCGATCTGATCGGCACCGCCAACCCGCTGGTCTCCGAGCACGGCAGCAAACTCGACGTGCGCACCTTGCTGCTGGATGCGGCGGAGCGGCTGCAGACCGAACTGGCGGAGGATCCGGCGGCCCAGGCCGAGCTGAAGATCGCGATTGGCGCCAATCTACAGTCGCTCGGCGAGTCTGCGCAGGCGCTGACGCTGCTCCAGAGCGGTCTGGCCCAGATGCGCAGCATCCTTGGCGATGAATCGGCAGCGGTGGCCAACGCCTGGATGCAGCTGGGGCGTGCGCAGCAGGGTGTCGGTGATCTGGCCTCGGCGGAAAGCGCCGAGCGACGCGCCCTGGCGCTGTTCCAGCGTCTGCCCGGCGATCAGCGCGCGATGCTGATTTCGGTGCGTACCAGTCTGGCCAAACTTGCCGGCCTGCGCGGCGATGCCGGCGCCGCACTGGACCAGCACCAGGCGATTCTGGCCGATCGGATGGCCTGGCTGGGCGCCAACGACCCGGCGTTGGCGGTGGACTACAACAACACCGCCGCCCAGCTGGTCGCGCTGGGACGCTACGCCGAAGCGGAAGCTGCCTACAACCGGGCATACCAGCTGCTGCGCGAGCGATTCGGCGAGCAACATCCGCGACTGGCTTTCGTCGTGGCCGGACAGGCGGCCTGCGCCATCGCGCTGGGACAGCTGGATCAGGCGCAGCAGTTGGTGAATCAGGGCCTGCGTCTGGCCGAATCAGCGCTGGCGCCCAATCATGAGCTGCAGGGCAGCCTGCGCCTGATCCAGGCCCGGGTCTTCCTCGAACAGGGCCGCGCTGCAGAGGCGGAGCAGGCTGGACGCCAGGCGCTTGCGATCTATGCGGCATCCAGTCATCCGCACATCGTCAACGCAGCAACCAGACTGGCGCTGGCCCTGGCCAGGCAATCCAAGTGGGATCAAGTGGATGATCTGGTCGCACTGGCCCGACCAGTTGCCGCAAGACTCCCGGCCGAGCCGCAGAGTGCATTGGCCGCGCTGATCAGCTGCCGGGACTATGCGCGTGGAGAGCCTGCGGCCGCCAGACATCTCAGCGACGCGCTGGACGCGTTGGCGGCCGCGCCTTCCGGCTACCGTCAGGTTCGGGTGGAACTGCTGGGCTGCGCGATCCAGGCCGCCACGGAATCCGCGCCGGACGCGGTGGAGAGCTGGCGCGCACGGCTGGCGCAGCTGCAGGCAGAGCAGCCGGGGTCCCCGCCAAGCGCTTCCCGATAGCCGGCGATCAGGTCACGCCAGCGAGCGGTTGCACCGGGTCTGGTGCTGTCACAGACGCCGGAAACGCGACGGATCAGACAATCGGGAAGACAACCGGCGGCGTCAGACGGTGCCTTGTATCGACGCTGGCACTACACTAGCGGCCGGAGCAGAACCGAATTGGCCCGCGCCTAGAGGACAGCCGTGAGCGCAATCACCGAATGCCTGGATGCGATTCGTGCCGGAGACCTGGAGGCCGAGGCGCGTCTGTACAAGCAGGTCTACGCGGATCTGCTCAAGCTCGCCGAGCGCCATCTGCGGGCACAACCTGCGGTTGCGGGCTCGGTGTCGCTGGTCCACGAAACCTACCTCAAGCTCAATGCCGACGCCCTGCGCGGGATCGAGGATCGCGCGCATTTGCTGGCAGTGGCCTCGCGAGCGATGCGCCAGATACTGGTTGATCAGGCCCGTCGGCGGCTGGCGGTCAAGCGCGGCGGCGGCGACCAGCAGGTGACCCTGGACGACAACATGCCGCTGCCGGAAACCTCCGCAGAGCGCTGGCTGGCGGTACATACCGCGCTGGAGCGGCTCAGTGCGGTGGATACCCGGCTGGCGGAAACAGTGGAGTGGCACTACTTCGGCGGGGTGTCGGTGGAGGAGATCGCCCATCTGCGCGGAATGAGCGACCGCACGGTCAAACGTGACCTGCGCCGCGCCCGGGCCTTCCTGATCTCCGAACTGGAATAGACGCTCCGCCAAAAGCGGACAAGGGTGTCCGCAATGGACACACCCAACCCGGCCAAATCGACCCGAACTGCCGATTTTTTCGCCACTTGTTGGTCGAAATGCGCATTTGTGCCTCGTTTCGTCGGATCTGGGCCGCCAATAGAGGTTGGCACACCGCTTGCAGCATGGTGGCAAACCTTGATTGGAGAGCAACATGGCTACGAAGGGAATCGCCGCGCTCAGCATCATCGCGAGCATGATCGTGACCACGCTGGCGGCCGCCGACACGATTCCGCGACCGGGCGAGAACATCGACCGCACTTCGCGTTCGGTTCGAGTGCCGGCGGAAATGAAGGTCGGCCACATCGACACCACCAGCGGGCGAGTCGAGCTGGAGGCCGGCGCACAGGCCCGCAACATCGACACCAGCTCCGGCAGTGTCGAGCTTGGCGAACGCGCCGTGGCCGAGGACATCGACACCAGTTCCGGCTCGGTGCGACTGCGCCGCGGCGCCCGCGCCGACGGCATCGATACCAGCAGCGGCGGCGTTGAGCTGGCAGATGACAGCTTCAGCGGCGGCATCGATACCGGCAGTGGCGAAGTCGAGGCCGGCGACCGGGTCACCATCGATGGCGGGATCGACACCGGCAGCGGTGACGTGCGGATCGGTCGTGAATCCATCGTCGCCGGCAACATCGACACCGGCAGTGGTGATATCGAGATCCGCGG
>JAGRJL010000638.1:0-427 GCA_020442775.1 Lysobacterales bacterium
GCGACGGTGACCATCAACGACCTGCCGGCGTCGATGAACCTGGTCAAGGTCGCCACGCCGACCTCGGTTGATGAGCCGGGCGGCTCGGTGAGCTTTGCCGTGCAGGTGAACAACACCAGCGCGGTGGACACGATCACCATCAACACGCTGGTCGACGATATACACGGCGATCTGAACGGCCAGGGCACCTGCGCGGTGCCGCAGACTATCGCCGCCGGAGCCAGCTACAGCTGTGCCTTCAGCGCGACGGTGAGTGGCAATGCCGGTGATGTCGAGACCGACACGATTACCGCGGCTGGCACCGATGATGATTCGAACCCGATCTCTGCCAGCGGCAGCGCGACGGTGACCATCAACGACCTGCCGGCATCGATGAACCTGGTCAAGGTCGCCACGCCGACTTCGGTCGATGAGCCGGGCGGTTCGG
>JAGRJL010000638.1:483-4133 GCA_020442775.1 Lysobacterales bacterium
CCATCAACACGCTGGTCGACGATATCCACGGTGATCTGAACGGCCAGGGTGACTGCACGGTGCCGCAGACCATCGCCGCTGGCGCCAGCTACAGCTGCGCGTTCAGCGCCACGGTGAATGGCAATGCCGGTGATACCGAGACCGACACCATTACTGCGGCCGGGACCGATGACGACAGCAACCCGATCAGCGCCAGCGGCAGTGCGACGGTGACGATTCTCGATGTCTTGCCGGCGGCGAGTTTAGTCCTGTCTGCATCACCACAAATGATTGACGAGCCCGGTGGCCTGGTGCAATTCACTGTGATCGTTGACGCGCTGGGCTCGCCGGAGTCACTCACGCTAACCCAGCTGACAGACGCGGAATTGGGAGATCTTTCTGGTCGGGGTAACTGCGTAGTTCCACAAGTGATCCCTGCTTCCGGTTCGTATCAGTGCCAGTTTGATCTCACGATCCTTGGGCTGGCTGGGGATCAGGTCACCCGGCTGGTCAGTGCACGGGTGGAGGACGATGACGGGAACTCGCTGAGCCGGGATGCTTCAGTCACCATCGTATTCGGTGGCTCGGACTGGGGGGATGCGCCCGATCTTGGTTATCCGACCTCTTCCTTGGACGACGGCGCCAGACATACGATCGTTGCCGGGTTCTTCCTGGGAAGCAGCGTAGATGCGGAGGGCGACGGTCAATCGGACTTTGATGCGCTGGGTGACGACAACGACGGCAATGACGACGACGATGGTGTGATCTTCGATTCGGTCCTGATTCCTGGCGCGACCGCCCGGCTCAGCGTCACGGCGTCACAAGTCGGAATGCTTGATGCCTGGGTAGACTTCGATGGAGACGGTAGCTGGGACGGCGCAGGTGAACACGTTTTCACCAGCCAGCCGCTGGCGCCGGGAGCCAACTCGCTCAGCTTTATCGTACCGGGCCAGATCGCTTCGAACGTGGTCGCTCGATTCAGGTACTCCAGCGTCGGTGGCCTGACAGCGAATGGTCCGGCTGACGATGGCGAAGTTGAGGACTATCGTCTGGCTGTGGAATCCGTGGAGATTGTCCCGGTGCCCCTCGGCTTCGCGACCTGGTTGCTGATGCTGATTGGCGTAGTGGGTGCGGGCGCTCTAGTCATACGCAGATCGATGATCTGACCGAGGAAACAGCGAGGGATCTGATCGGTCCCTCGCCGATTGCGGCGCGGCCTATCAGCGATCGGAGCTTTCGACTTTGGCGCCTGAGTTTGTAAATCGGTTCAGGAAAGGCACCACAGAGTTCCTGCTTGGGGCTGCAATTCCTGAAATGTTGGCAAACTCGGGCTCGGACCAGTGAAGTTCTCAACGGTTTTGCGGGAAACTCGGCTGATTGGCGCGTTGTGCGCCACAGTAGGGGTGATCAGCGCGGTCACATTGATGGCCTGGTCCTCGGGATCAGGCTACGAGATGTTCCTGTTGGCAGCGCCGCTCTCGGCCTATCTCACCGGCGCGTTGTGCTGGTGGTGGCTGCTGCTGCGCAATGAGCGGCACGGCATCGGTCGGGCCATGCTCGCTGGCGCGCTGGCGGGTTTGATTGCGCACTATCCCTGCTGGCTGATCCTGATGTTCGGCATGCGCACCTGCTATCTGCTCGGCGGAACCTGCACCGGCTCGCTGAATGAGGCCCCGATGACCTTCCTCGAGGCGATTCCAATGGCGGGGCTCTACTCGGGTTTCAGCCTGCTCTTTTTGGGCTGGATCACCGTGCCCGGAGGCGCGATGGTTGGCTGGCTGGCGGCAAAACTGCAGTTCAGGCCTGACAGCGAGGGCACCTGAGCGCAGCGACAGCGGTATCCTGGTGCGCGTAGTGCCCGGCGCTCAGTGCGCGGCCGCCCTGGCCGCACGAAGCGCGCGCGATTCCTTCGCCAGGTTGGATTCGCGCATGAAGATCCGGTAGAGCAGGGGAATCACAAACAAGGTCAGGCCGGTGGAGAAGCCCAGTCCCCAGACGATGCTGGAGGCCACCGGGCCCCACAGCAGCGATTGTCCACCCAGGCCGATGGCCAGCGAGAACAGCCCGGCGATGGTGGTGCTGGTGGTCATGATTACCGGCACCACTCGGCGACGGGCGGCGTAGATGGTGGCGTGCAGTACCCCCATGCCTTCGCGCAGGCGGGTGTTGGCGGCATCGATCATCACGATGGAGGCATTCACCGCGATCCCGGTGAGCGCCACTACCCCGTACATGGTGTACAGCGACACCGGCAGCCGCGAGACCAGCAGGCCCAGCACCACGCCGATGAAGGCCAACAGGACGGTGACGATGATCATGAATGGCTGGAAGTAGCTGCGGAACTGGGCTGCAAGGATCAGATAGATAAAGCCCAGGCCCATCAGGAACAGGGCAGGGAATGCACCCAGGCTTTCGTTGATGTCGTCCAGCTCGCCGGAGAAATCCAGGTCGGCACCGGGAAAGCGTTCCCGGGCTTGCTCCCATCGCTCGAGGATTGCCTGATTGGCGCTGACCGTATCGTTCTGCTCCAGATCCAGGTCGGCCTCTACCGTGATCGAACGACGCAGCTGGTGGTGACGAATGATCCCGCTGCCGCGGCCGGTTTCCGCGCTCATCAGCGCGCCAAAAGTGGTGCTGCCGCCGCCTGGCAGAGCGATGGGGTCGGCGAGGAAATCGACTGGATCGGACAAGCTACTGCGCTCGCGGCGCACCCTGACCAGCATCTGCTCGCCACCTTCGCGCAACTCGGCGACTACCTCACCATCCACATGCAGACGCAGCAGCCGGTTGAGGGTGCCTGGATCCAGGCCTGCGCGCCGCACCGCCTCCACGTTCATTCGCAGCACCAGCTCGGCCCGGCCAGGGACATCATCGTCACCAAGGTCGCGGGTGCCCGGGATGTCCCTGACGATGTCGAGGATCGCATTGGTGGCGGCGCGCAGCTCACCGTAGTCATCGCTGCGTACCTTGACTGCGATGGGTTTGCCCGCAGGAGGTCCACCGGAAATGATCAGGAAGGACTTCTTGCCGGGCGTCCGCAGCGCCTCGATCTCATCGCGCATGTCCGCCACCACCACGTCAGTGGTGCGCATCTCGTCTCGCCTGGGTGACAGGGACACCGTGATCTGTCCGTACACATCGCCGTAGAGCGGCTCCACATCGGTAAACTTGACCCCGGCCACAGACACCACGGAACGCGCTTCACCCGGCTCCAGATGCTTGCGCACCTGCGCCGCCACCAGTTCGGTTGCTGCCAGGGTCTCGTCGATGCTGCTTTCGGGCGGCATGTCGACGTTGACGTAAAACAGTCGAATCGGGTCGAAGGAGAAGAACTGGACCCGGATCAGGGGCGAAGCGAGGGCGCCGACTGCTATCACGAAGACGATCCCGATCACAGTCAGGGTCAAACCGGTACGGCGCATGGCGAAGATCAACAGACGGGTGTACTCCAGCCGCAGTTGATGGCTGAAGCTGGTTCGCCAGCGGCGCAGCGCCGTTTTCACCGGACTTTGGGCCGCATTCGACTCTCTTCCGCTGCGCAGTCCCACCACGTGCGAGGGGAGTATCCAGAATGCCTCTATCAGGCTGACCAGCAGCCCGACGGTGACCACGAAGGGGATCACGAACATGAACTTTCCGATGATGCCCGGCAGCAGCATCAGCGGCAGGAA
>JAGRJL010000004.1 GCA_020442775.1 Lysobacterales bacterium
TGTCGCCACACCCAGATAAAGCCACGGATCGGTGGCCGAGACCTCCGCCAGGATCTCCGCGCTCAGCGGCTGCGCGAGCAGAAAGCCCAGCGCCAGCCCGATGCCAATCCCCACCGCCGTTTGCAGTGCATTCTGACGCAGCATCAGGCCGATTACCCCGCGCCCGGAGGAACCGAGGGCCAGGCGCAGTCCGAGCTCACGAACCCGCAATCTGGCGGCGTAGGCCATCACCCCGTAAACCCCGATCGAGGCCAGAAACAGCGCAACCACGGCGAAGACCGCGGCCATCGCGCCAATGATCCGCGGGCCGGCCAGACTGCGCTCAGTGCGCTCGACCAGATTGGCGATGCTGTGGATGGGTTGTCCGGGATCCACTTCGGCCACCGCCGCGCGGACCCCTTGTGTGATCGACTGATGATCGCCGCGGGTGCGCACGATCAGATCCAGCCAGCCCCAGCCCAGCTGATCCTGCAGCTGGTACCAGCCGGCGCCACTGCCGGTCTGCCCCACGCCCTGCATGTGCAGGTCGGGCACTACGCCGATGACGGTGGCCCAGGCCGAGTCCTCGTCAAAGCGGCGCAGCCGTTTGCCAATCGGGTTCTCGCCGGGCCAGTGCTGCTCGGCGAAGCTGCGGTTGACCAGCGCCACCGGGTTGCCGTCGGCGCGATCTTCTGTGGAGAACAATCGGCCGCTGATCGCGCCGCGTTCCACCACGGAGAAATAGTCGCGAGACACCACTTCAAGCAAGGAGCGCGGGCGATCCTGATCGCGCTGATAGCTTTGTCCCTCGATTTCTACCCGGGTGCCGACCCCGGGATTGGCCAGATCCCGGCTGCTCACGGCGGCCGCCTGTACCCCGGGAACCTGGGCGACGCGTTCGACCAGCTCATTGTAGAAACGCGCCCGATCGCCAGGGTCTGCGTAAGTGGCGCCCTCCAGTTCGATGCGTCCGATCAGCAGCGACTCCGGCTCGTAGTCCCTGGTCAGGGCGCTGCTGCGAACCGCACTGAGAGCCAGCATCACTGCGACCACCAATGCCGCGCAGGCGAAGGCCAGCTGCGCCGCGACCAGCCATCGGCCGAAGCCACCCGCGCGCCCGCCCAGGGTGCTGCGGGCGTTGGCGGTGAGCATCGGGGAAAGGTTGCGCCGGGCAATCCGGGCGGCCGGGATCAGGCCAGCCAGCAATCCGGAGAAGCAGGCGACCAGCACGGTCACCCCCAGCACCCGGTAGCTCAAGTCGAACTGGATCCAGTTCGGCAGCAGGATGGTCGCGGCGATCTGCTCGCTCATCAGATGGATTCCCAGCGCCGCCAGCGCGGCCCCCACCGCCGCACCCAATGCGCCCAGCAGCAGGCTTTCGATCAGAAGCTGACGAATTACCTGCGCGCGGCCGGCACCCAGCGCGGAGCGAACCGCCAGCTCGCGCAGGCGGTCGTTGGTGCGCACGAACACCAGATTGGCGACGTTGGTGCAGGCCAGCAGCAGCACAAACAGGGTCATCGCCTGCATGATCGCGAACAGGGCGATGGTGCCGCCGCCGTTGTAGGCGATCTGTACCGACTGCACATTGACACCATAGGGCTGCTCGTCATTATCGCCATTGCGCTGCCGCTGACGCTCGGCGATCAACGCCAGCTCACTGGCTGCGGCCTCACGATCGACGTCTGGCCTGAGCAGCCCAACTGCTTCCACCCGGAGTCCGGCGGCGTCTACCTCACCTGCCGGCGGCAGCCGCAGATTGACCCAGATCCGATCCCGCCCGGGAAACTCGAAGCCGGGCGGCATCACCCCGACGACCTCGGCGATTTCGCCGTTCAGCCGCAGGCTGCGGCCGAGTACGCCCGGGTCAGCGGCAAAATCCTCCCGCCACAGCTGGTCGCTGAGCAGTGCCCGCAGCGGCTGACCCGGCTGGTTGTCGGCTGCGCGGAGTGCACGTCCCAGCGCCGGTGCGGTGCCCAGCGCCTGGAAGTATCCGTCGGTCACCGCTGCACCCTGCAGGCGCTTGGGCAGATCACCCTGGGCAACCATGTTGTAGTTGCCAAAGCTGATCGCACCGAGCGCTTCGAAGCTCTGCTGCTGCTCGACCTGGGCGCGGAAGATGTCGATGTCCTGGGTCCACCAGCTGCCACTGCCCGCCTCGGCGGTGCGCGAGACGTGGACCAGACGGTCGGCATTGGGGAAGGGCATTCCGCGCAAGAAGAGTCCGTCGATCAGACTGAACTGGGTCGCTACCAGACTGATGCCCAGTCCCAGCGTGAACACTGCGGCCAGGGCAAAGCCGCGGTGGCGCAGCAGTTGGCGCAGTGCATAGCTGAAATCACTCATTGGTCCGTCTCCGGGGCGGTACGTACAGCCTGTCCAGATCGAGTCTCAATCTGCTGCGCTGAAGCCCTGATCAAGCAATGATCATGCCCAACGTGGTGCGGCAGCATCCGCCACGGATTGGGCCAGACGGCGGGCTTTGCGGCAGCGCGCCGATGCCAATCAGCGATCGCAGTGTGCGATTGCGGGCATCACTGAACGCCAACGGACAGCGTGGCGAACCGTCACTGGCGGGGCCACACGGTCAATCAGGTCAGATCTCGCTGCATCGGCAACCGATCTGGCTCTGGCCTCGGCGGGTCAGGCCACCGATGATGTGGATTGACCAAATCGTGGCGGGATGATGAAAAAGCTGGCGAAAGGGTTGTTGCTGGTGATCGTGCTGTTGCTGCTGGCCTCGCTGTGGATGTTCTGGCCGGTTCGGCTGCCCGTCGCGGAACTGCAGTCCGATCTCGGCCTGCCGCCCGCGGCACCGCCGCCGTCGCTGACGCTGTACCGGTTGCCAACCGGCGCGATGCACTCACAGGCAATGTTCGCCTACCGCGGTGGCGCAGTCGGCGAACCCAGAGACTTCGCAATGACCGCCTACCTGGTCCGCCATCCGCGCGGAGATTTGCTCATCGACACTGGCCTCGGCAGCCAGGTGGACCAGCAGTTCGCGCGCTTGCCCTGGCTGATGCGTCACACCAGCCGCTACAGCACGGCGCAACCCGCAGGCCAGCAACTGGCGCAGGCCGGGATCGAGCCAGAGAAGCTGGCCGGTGTGTTGTTGACCCACGCCCACTGGGATCACGTCAGCGGCCTGACCGACCTGCCCGGTGCGACAGTGTGGCTATCGGCATCGGAGGAGCAGTTTGTCGCCGGCGGCGCCGAGATGGCGGCGCTGGCGAGTTCGTTAACCAACCCGCAGTGGCGCTCCTTCAAATTCGACGACGGGCCCTACCTCGGCTATCCGCGTAGCCATGACTGGTGGGGTGACGGCAGCGTGGTGGTGGTGCCGGCAGCCGGTCATACCCCCGGTTCGGTCCATGTGTTCGTTAATCTGCCCGACGGCGGTCGCTACCTGTTCGTGGGCGACACCGTGTGGCAGCGCGAGGCGGTTGAGCGACCGGCCGAGCGACCCTGGCTGGCGCAGCGCCTGGTGGACAACGATGCCGCCCAGGTGCGCGCGCAGATCAGCCTGCTGGCCGCACTGCAGCGGCGCTTTCCGGAGCTGATCATCGTACCGGCGCATGACGCCAGGCCCGCCGAAGCGCTGCCGCTGCTGGTCTACCCGTCGGCCGGCGAATAGCTCTCAATCAAACGCTGCTGCAGAGCGATCACTCAGCACCTGACTTTTCCCGGTCAAATATCGGCCATCAACCGTTCACAACAGCCACCTAGCCTGCGCGGTTTCCTTGTCGAGAGAACGCTCATGCGCCTGGCCTTGTTGATGTCGATCACGCTCGCTGCTGCACCGCTGATGGCGGCGCCGCAAACGCTGAATCTGACCCGGATCGGTGGCTACGACAGTAGCCTCGGAGAGGGGGCGAGCGAGATTGTGGCCTACGATCCCGGCACCGCGCAGGCCTTCGTGGTCAATGCGGTCGCAGCGACGGTGGATGCGGTCGATCTGAGCAATCCCGCCACACCGGTGCTGATCCGCACCATTGATGTCAGCGGCTTCGGCGCGGTGGCCAACTCGGTGGCGGTCAGCCAGGGCCGGGTGGCGATTGCGGTGGAGGCCAACAACAAGCAGGATCCGGGTCAGCTGGTGTTCTTTGACTTGAGCGGCAATCTGCTGGGCGCGGTAGGCACCGGCGCGCTGCCGGACAATGTGGTGTTCACCCCGAACGGTCGCTATGCGCTGGTCGCCAACGAGGGCGAACCCAATGACGACTACGACGTCGATCCGGAAGGCAGCATCACCATTGTCGATCTGGCTGCCGGGGTTCCCGGCGCGGTGGTCAGCCATGTGGGCTTCAGCGAATTCAATGTCGGTGGCCCGCGCGCCGCAGAATTGCCCGCTGCGGTGCGAATCTACGGTCCCGGCGCGACAGTGGCGCAGGATCTGGAGCCCGAATACATCGCGGCCAACGATCAGACCGCCTTCGTCTCGCTGCAGGAGAACAACGCGATCGCCCGCATCGACATCGCCAGCGCCGCGGTCGAGGCGATTTTTGCGCTGGGCAGCAAGGATCACAGCGTTCCGGGGCAGGGCCTGGATCCCAGCGATCGGGACAGCGGCATCGAAATCGGCAACTGGCCGGTCAACGGCCTCTATCAGCCGGATACCATCGGTCTGATCGAGCGCAACGGGGTGCCCTATGTGCTCAGCGCCAACGAGGGCGATACCCGGGATTACGATGGCTACAGCGAAGAATCGCGGGTATCGGGGCTGGATCTGGATCCGACCGCCTTCCCCAACGCCGCGACCCTGCAGGCCAATGCTGCACTCGGTCGGCTGACCGTCACCGAGGCCAACGGCGACGATGATGGCGATGGTGACTTCGATCAATTGTTTGTGCCGGGCGGTCGTTCATTCTCGATCTGGGAAGGGGTCGGCGGCACCCAGGTTTACGACAGCGGCGACGACTTTGAGCAGGTGACCGCGGCGCAGGTGCCAGCGCTGTTCAACTCCCAGGGCGATCCCGGCAGCTTCGACAACCGCAGCGACAACAAGGGTCCGGAGCCGGAGGCTTTGACGGTGGGCAATGTCGGCGGCCGCGAGTTTGCCTTTATCGGGATGGAGCGCATCGGCGGCGTGTTTGCCTATGACGTCGAGCAGCCGGGCGCGCCGGAACTGGTCAGCTATAGCCCGGCGCAGGGTGGTGATGTCAGCCCGGAGGGGATGAGCTTCGTGCCGGCGGCGCTGAGTCCGAACGGACGCGCGCTGTTGCTGGTGGCCCACGAAGTGTCCGGCACCCTGGGGGTGTATCAGGTGGACGCCTGCGTGGTCTCGGCGATTGTGGTTAATCCGCTCACCGTCACCGTGGTGGGCGATTGCCCGGGCGGCTTTGACCTCTACCGCAACGGCCTGCTGCTGCAATCCGGGCTGGTGCTGAACGGGGCGCTGGTGCTGCCGCTGGAGAGCCTGGTGGGCGATCGCTATTTCGCTGCGCTGCCCGGCGACAACCAGCCGATCAACGGCGTCGTCGGGAGCGTGGTCGCGCTGCAGGTGCCCTCGCTGGGCACCATCGGCGTGATTGCTCTGGGCATGCTGCTGGTGTTCATGGGCGGCGTGGCGCTGGCGCGCAAGCCCTGACCCGCCGCGGCTCGGCCGAAAGGCAATTCGCTCACCCCAGCACCGCGCTGTCATCGGGCGGTGCGTGCGGTCTCCTCACCCAAACAGAACGCGGTGACCGCAGTCGCTGACGCCCGGGCGCTCAAGCCCTGAGTGATGGCAGGTCCGCAGGCAGGGCACTCGCCCCTGCCTGAATTCAGGGCCGGGATTCGTCATCCCAGTGTCATCGCCCCGTTACGCCGGCGTAGCGGGAGCAACGCAAGCTGCTGGCATCGATTGAAAGGGCTGGCTGTATGCGTTTGCTGTTGGTGACTGAGACCTATCCCCCGGAAATCAACGGGGTGGCACTGACGGTGGAGTGCCTGCTGGAGAACCTGATCAAGGCCGGTCATCAGGTCACCCTGGTGCGGCCCAAACAGGACGTCGAACAGCACGAAGATCGCTCCACGCACTATCACTGCGAACTGGTGCGTGGCGTTCCCATCCCCCGTTACGCCGGTCTGCAGTTCGGTTTGCCGGCCGGTCGACGAATCGGCCGAATCCTTGCTGACGAACAGATCGACGCGGTCTACGTGGCGACCGAAGGCCCGTTGGGCTGGTCCGCGCTGCGCGCCGCGCGCAGCCGGGGGATTCCGGCGGCTGCCGGCTTTCATACCCGCTTCGATCAGTACCTGGGGCACTACGGCGCAGCCTTGCTCAATCCGATTGCGCTGGCCTGGATGCGGCGCTTTCACAATCGCGCCAGCTGCACCCTGGTGCCAACCAATGAGCTGAAGCAGTGGCTGACCGAGCACGGTTTCGAGCGGGTGGAGCTGCTGCGACGCGCGGTGAACGCCGCGCATTTTCATCCCAATCAGCGCAACCACATGCTGCGCACGCGACTGGGGCTGGGCGAGAACGATCCGCTGGTGGTCTCGGTGGGGCGCCTGGCGCCGGAGAAGAATCTGGACCTGCTGGTGGAAGCCTTCAACCGGATGAAGCAGGTCGCGCCAAAGGCACGGATGCTGTGGATCGGCGACGGCCCGGCCCGGGCAGCCCTGCAGGCGCGCTATCCCGATCATCTCTTTGCCGGGGTGTTGCGTGGTGCTGCGCTGGCCGAGCATTTCGCCAGCGCAGACCTGTTTCTGTTTCCCTCGCAGACCGAGACCTTCGGCAACGTCACCCTGGAAGCGATGGCCAGCGGTCTAAGCGTGTGCGCATTCGACTATGCCGCGGCGCATGAGCACATCGAGCATGGGGTCAGCGGGATGCTGGTGCCGATGGCGCCGGCCAGCGCCTTTGCCGAGATGGCCGAGCAGATGATGCGCGGCTGGATTGACGGGGATCGCCTCGGGGTTGCGGCCAGAGCCGCGATGGAGAGCCTGAGCCCCGCGCGGCTGGCGGCGGATTTCGCCCAGCTGCTGTCCACCCTGCGCAGCGATCAATCAGCGGTTCCAGCCAGCCAGGAGAATCACGATGGCACCCTCCGTTCGACGATTTTCTGAGTATCTGTCCGCTTCCGATCTGCGTCTGACCCGCTTCGCGCAGCAGCTCTCCCATCGGCCGTGGGGCCTGAACTATTTCGCTGCAGTCAGCCGGCTGGGCGACGGCATCGCCTGGTATTGCCTGATGCTGCTGTTGCTGCTGTTTGGAGGCGAGGTGGGGCAGCAGGCAGCGCTGCAGATGGCGGTCGTGGGGCTGTCCAGCCTGGTGCTCTACAAGGGACTGAAGTGGATGAGCAAGCGCCCGCGACCGCTGGCAGTGGAGCGCAGCCTGCAGACCCGGGTGGCGCCACTGGATGAGTTCAGCTTTCCTTCCGGCCACACCCTGCATGCGGTGGCCTTCACCCTGGTCGCAACCACCCACATTCCGGAGCTGGGCATCTTGCTTTGGCCTTTTTGCGCCAGCGTTGCGATGTCCCGTGTGGCCCTCGGTCTGCATTACCCCAGCGACGTCCTTGCCGCGATCGGCCTGGGCTGGTGCCTGAGCGCCGGCAGCACCGCGCTGATGTTCGATCATCTCTAACAACGGATCCCGAAGCAGTCATGGCAGAAAGCGGCACAGCACCTAGTTCACGAATCACCCTGAAGCAGCGTGCCTACGACGCCTGGTTTCGCCACACCCACCAGTCGCGGCTGATCTACAACACCTGCTGGGAGGATCCGCGCGCAGACCGAGCGATGCTGCGACTGGATTCGGCCTCCGAGATTGCGATGATCACCAGCGCCGGCTGCAATGCGCTGGACTACCTGCTCGACGACCCTGCTGCGATTCATTGCGTGGACATGAATCCGCGGCAGAATGCGCTGCTCGATCTGAAGCTGGCTGCGCTCAGGTCGCTGGCGCACGATGATCTGTTCAAGCTGTTCGGGCTCGGCAGGCACGCGCAAATCGATCTGATCTACCGGGATCAGCTGCGCGCCCAGCTGCTGCCCGAGTCCGCGTCCTTCTGGGACCGAAACCTGCACTGGTTCAACGGTCGCGGTCGCGGATCCTTCTATTTCCGCGGGGCCTCAGGCGATGTCGCCTGGCTGGTTCGTGGCTTGCTGAAGCTGACCCGTCCGGGCCTGCGTCGCGACCTGATCGAACTGCTCGATGCGCCCGATCTGGCGACCCAGCGCGAACTCTATCAACGAGTCGAGGGTCGATTGTTTGGTCCGCTGGTGCGGCTGTTGATCCGCCAGCCGGCCACGCTGACCCTCCTGGGCGTGCCGCGGGCGCAGCGCGATCTGATCGCCCAGCAATATCCGGGCGGGGTCACCGCCTTTGTGCAGGACAAGCTGCGCTGGCTGATGACCGAGCTGCCGGTTTCGGAGAACTACTTCTGGCGACTCTATCTGCACGGCGAGTACTCGGCGCAGTGCTGTCCCAACTACCTGCGACCGGAGAATCGGGCCTTTCTGCGTGAGCGGCTGGATCGGGTACACCTCTACACCGCCAGCTTCAGCGACTTCCTGCAGCGACATCAGCGGCCGCTGAGCCACTTCGTGCTGCTCGATCACCAGGACTGGCTGGTCGCCCACGATGTGGACGGGCTGGAGCAGGAGTGGCGACTGATCCTGCAGCGCAGCACGCCGGGCGCAAGGGTGCTGCTGCGCTCGGCCGCCCCCGAGGTCGGATTCCTGCCCGGCTTTGTCCAGCGTGCGATTCGCGATCAGGCCGACCAGCAGCACTGGCATCAGCGCGACCGGGTCGGCACCTATGGTTCGATGATGCTGGCCGAGGTGGCCGCATGAGCAAGCTGATCGGCAGCGATCTTTCCGGTTATTACCGGATCCACGCGCCGATCTATGACCTCACCCGCTTCTGGTTCCTGTTCGGCCGCGAGCGACTGCTGCAGCTATTGCAACAGCGCTGGGAGGAGGTTGGCGCACACGCGCCGAGGATTCTGGAGATCGGCTGCGGGACTGGGCGCAACCTGCGCCGCCTGCAGCAGCACTTTCCGACCGCCAGACTGGTCGGTGTGGATCTGGCTGAAGCGATGCTGGAACAGGCCGAAGAAGCCCTCGATGCGCGAGTTCAGAGCTGCGCCACGCCAGGACTGCCGGGACTACAGCTGGTCCACGGAGGTTTGGGCGAAGTCGATCTCGGCGGGAGCTTCGATATCGTGGTCGCCTCCTACATGCTGACCATGACCGGCGAGGCGCAGGGGCGCTGTGTGGCAGCCGCGCGGGAGCTGGTCAGACCCGGCGGCCTGCTGGCGGTGGTGGACTTTCATGCCACCCCGGTGCCGCTGTTTGCGCGCTGGATGGCGAAGAACCACGTAAGCTTTGACCCCACCCTGGTCGACGCGCTGGGTCAAGGCCTTGACCCGCTGGTGGCCGAGCAGCATCGCGCCTACGGCGGCCTCTGGCAGTATTTCCTGAGCATTGGCCAACGTCCGCGCGCGTCCACAGCACCCGCTTGAGCGCCGCTCTTCGGGCAGCGAGTCGCCCTTTCGGCACTGCCCGCTCACATCGGCCGCGTTACCATGACGGCACACGGCGGGATTGACTCCGCCCAACTGACTTTGGGGGGTGGCAGATGAAAGTGACGGTCAACGGCAAGGCGGTGGAGTTCAGCGGCGATCCGCAGATGCCGATACTGTGGTTTCTGCGCGATGAGCTGCAGCTCACCGGCACCAAGTTTGGCTGCGGGCGCGCGCTCTGCGGCGCCTGCACGGTCCATCTGGACGGCCAGGCGGTGCGCGCCTGCGTGATCCCGATGGCCGCGGCGGCAGACAAGGCCATTACCACCATCGAAGGACTGGCCGCAGACCACCAGCTGAAGCAGGCCTGGGTGGCGCACAACGTGCCGCAGTGCGGCTATTGCCAAAGCGGGCAGATCATGCAGGCCGCCGATCTGCTCAAGCGCACGCCAAAGCCGTCCGACGCCGATATCGATCAGGCGATGTCCGGCAACATCTGCCGCTGCGGGACCTATACCCGCATTCGTGCGGCGATCAAGACCGCCTCGGAGGCCTCGTCATGAGCGCCGCGGTGGATCTGCAGCGACGTCGATTTCTTTCCACCAGCGCGCGCGCAGGTGGTTTGCTCCTGAGCGTGCAGCTGCTGCCGGCGGTCTCGCTGATGGCGCAGGCGGCAGTAGACGCGACGCTCGCGCCCGGATTGTTCGTGGCCATAGATGGAAAGGGACAGGTGACCGTGACCTGTCATCGCTCGGAGATGGGGCAACACATCCATACCGCGGTGGCCCAGATCGTGGCCGATGAGCTGGAGGCCGACTGGCAGCGAGTGAGCGTGGCTCAGGGGCTGGGCGACCCCAAGTATGGCGACCAGAATACCGATGGTTCGCGCAGCGTGCGCCGCAATCTGACCCGCTTGCGTCAGGCCGGTGCCACCGCGCGACTGATGCTGCGTCAGGCCGCCGCGGCACGTTGGGAGGTGCCGCTGGAGGAGGTGACCGCCGAGAACCATCGGCTGTCGCACGCTGCCAGCGGACGCAGCGCCGACTATGGCGAGATGGTGGCGGCAGCCACTCAGCTGGCGGTGCCCGAGGCCGAAGCGGTGCCGCTGAAGGAGCGCAAGGACTGGCGCTACATCGGCACCGCGATGAATCATGTTGATCTGGACGCGATCCTGGCCGGTACCGCGGTGTTCGGCCACGACGTGCAGCTGGCGGACATGCAGGTGGCGGTGATCGCCCGCCCACCGGTGCTGTTCGGCACGGTCAAGTCACTGGATGACACTGCCGCCAAGGCGGTGACGGGCGTCAGCCAGGTAGTGCGTCTGCCCGCGCTGACGGCGCCTGCGGCGTTCAAGGCGCTGGGCGGGGTGGCGGTGATCGCGAGCAATACCTGGGCCGCGATCCGCGGTCGCGACGCGCTCAAGATCGAATGGGAACACGGCGCCAATGCCAGCTATGACTCGCCAGCGTTCAAGGACGCGCTGCTGGAATCGGTGCGCAAGCCCGGCGAAAGCACCCGCAATCAGGGTGATGTGGACGCGGCGCTGGCGTCCGCCGCGCAGCGGGTGAGCGCCGAGTACACCGTTCCGCATCTGTCGCAGGCGCCGATGGAGACGCCAGCCGCGACCGCGCGAGTGAGCGCCGACTCGGCCGAGATCTGGGCCTGCACCCAGACCCCGCAGGCCACCCGCGGGATGGTCGCGCAGGCGCTGGGCCTGCCGCCGGAAAAGGTCACTGTGCATGTGACCATGCTGGGCGGCGGGTTCGGGCGCAAGTCCAAGCCGGATTTTTCGGTGGAGGCGGCGCTGCTGGCGCGCGAGGTCGGCAAGCCGGTCAAGGTGATCTGGACTCGCGAGGACGATATTCGCAACGGCTACTATCACAGCGTCAGCGCGCAGCGGATCGAGGCCGGACTTGGTGCTGACGGTCAGGTGACAGCCTGGCTGCACCGCACCGCCTTTCCGCCGATTCCGTCCACCTTCGACCCCAGTCAGAAGCTCCCCAGCATCGGTGAGCTGCGTCTGGGCTTCTCCGACAATCCCTTCGAGATCGCCAATCTGCGTCTGGAGCGGGCGCCAGCCGAGGCCCACGTGCGGATCGGCTGGCTGCGTTCGGTGGCTAATGTCTATCACGCCTTCGCGATCCAGTCCTTTGCTCATGAGCTGGCGGTCGCGGCCAAACGCGATCCCAAGGATTTCCTGCTCGACCTGATCGGCAGCGCTCGACACATTGATCTGGGCAAGCTGGGCGTGGAGTACGACAACTACGGCGATTCGCTGGAAAGCTTCCCGATCGATACCGGGCGGCTATCCAACGTGGTGCGCGCGGTGGCCAAGCGCTCGGACTGGAGCGCCAAGCGGGCGCAGGGACGGTTCCTCGGCATCGCCGCCCATCGATCATTCCTGAGTTACGTGGCGACGGTGGTGGAGGTCGAGGTCAATGATGCCGGCCAGTGGTCGATTCCGGCTGCCTTCGTGGTGATCGACGCAGGCACCGTGGTCAATCTGGACAGCGTGCGCGCGCAGTGCGAGGGCGGCAGCATCTACGGCCTGAGCTGTGCCATTGGACAAATCACCGCGACCGGCGGAGTGATCGATCAGAGCAACTTCGACACCTACACGGTGGCGCGGATGAATCAGGCACCGAAGGCCATCGACGTGCACATCGTCGACAGCAGCTATCCGGCGGCCGGAGTGGGCGAACCGCCGACGCCGCCCTTTGCGCCAGCCCTGGCCAATGCCTTGTTCGAGGCCACCGGTCAGCGCTTCCGCCAGCTGCCGATCCCGCTGACGATCCCGAAAGCCAAGCGCTAAAGGCGCAGGGTCCATCCCGAGTCTATGGGATGGACCCCGTCATCCGGCTGGCTACGCTATGGAAGTCCCTGCACTGCGCGGGCCGCGCAGGATCCGCCGCCCATCCTGAGGGGCGAGCGGGTCGGCAGGGATTCATTGTGGTTTGCACAGCGCCAGCCGTGGGTCCAGATCGCCAGGAGCGCTCAGCCGCAGATCGTCCAGATAGAAGCCCTCGGCGTTCACCGAGGCGTCGCTGCTAAGGGTCCAGCGCAGCCGGATGCTTTGTCCTGCGTAGTCGCTCAGATCCACCCGCTGGGCACGGAAGCGGCCATTGCTGCTGCCGCTATAGGCTCCCTGAGTGGCGGCAAAGCTGCAGGCATTGCCGGGGACCGCGCCGGTGTTGCCCAGATCGCTGGGGTAGCCGCCGACCGGGCTCACGGCAGACCAGGATTGGCCATCGTTCTGGCTGATCTCAATCACCACACCGTCCCACTGCGCTTCCAGCTCATACCAGGCCTGGAACTGCAGCTGCGCCGCATTCGGTACTGCCATCGGTGGCGTGGTCACCGATGTGCAGCTGGCGTCTGGATAGCTGCTCCCGCTGGCGCTGCGATAGCTGCTGTCGCCCTGAGCGGCGCGTGCGCTGCTGAGCGACCAGGGTGCCTGCAGACTCAGTCGAGGCTGCCCCTCGGCGTCGTCGACCACCGTGCTGGGATCGAATCCGGCTCGATCGGCCGCAGCCACCGAGGTCAGCAGTTCGCGGTCGGCAAGATTGCCCTCCGTGTCGACTGCCAGCAGGCGATAGTAGCGACGGCTTCCGGCGGCAACCGGCCGGTCGGTGAATTCGGTGTCGGGCCACCCATCTGCCAGCAGCGAGGCCTTGGCAAAATCAGGCTCATCGCTGGCGTAGAGCCGGTAGCCCAGCGCCGCGGCCGGACACCGGCTTTGCCCGGCGCTCCAGTGCAGCTTCACTGCGCAGGAGAGGTTGGCGGCAGTGGCCTGCAAAGGCTCGTCTGGGAACGCAGGCAGGCGACCGCACGGGGTTTGCGCGCGCGCATCAATGCAACCGGAGCGTTCGCCCTCGATTCCGTTGACCACTGCGCGCACTGCGTAGGCGTAGGAAAAGCCACCCACCGCGGTGGTGTCGACCAGCGGCGGCAGAGTGCCGTATTGGACCGGCCGCAGCTGGCTCAGATCGGCATCGGCGCAACGCCCGCTGGTGCGATAGAGCACATAGTCACTGGCGCCGGCCACTGGACCGAAATCGACTGCCACGCCTTCGCGCGAGTTGCTGGAAAGGGTGAGCGCCGCCGGTGGTGGCATCGGCGCGCCGTCGGGCAAACCAATGCGGCCGGAAACCACCAGCGCGTAGCCCTGCCGATCGGAATCCTGACGAGCATTGCCAGGGACGCGGTGCGCATGGACGGTGAGGTTGTAGAGGCCGCCGGCGGCGGTAGCAGGCAGCCGTATCTGTTCCACCGTATTGACCCGATCCGCGCTGCCGCCGGGCTGCGAGTAGCTGTTGATCAGCCAGTTGCCCAGCAGCTGGCCCGACGGTCCATCGACAATCAGATCCAGGTCGTTGACCAGGTTGATTGCGGCGCCGGGATCTGCCTCCGGATCCATCCACACCAGGGTCACGCGAATCTCCTCGCCGCCAGCGATTGGCAGCGAATACTGATGGGATTCTCCGCTGCGCAGACCGTCGGCGTGGGCGCGCTCGAACAGGCGGAATCGGCGGCTGTCACCGGCGAAGTAGAGCGAGCCATCGAGGTGGATGCGTCCCCAGCCGGCGCCGGCGCTGGGCCACGGGCCGATTATCGCAGTGCCGTTGAGCAGCACCGCCTTCATCAGCGCAGCGCTGGGACTGAGCGCATCGGTGCCGCTGGGGTCGCGCTCACCGCGCGGGTAGTAGCCTTCGACGAAGTACTGGCGCATCAGCGCGGCGCCGCCCAGGGCGGTCGGGCTGGCCATCGAGGTGCCCGACTTCACCGAGCTGACTCCGGGCTGGATTTCGGGCCCGTCGTTGCTGTTGCCGGCCGCCGAGTAGGTGCTGGTGCCGGGCGCCATCAGATCGGGTTTGATCCGGCCGTCGTCGGTGGGGCCGCGGCTGGAGAAGCTCGCGACGGCGGTACTGTTGCCGTTGCCCAGCGCACCGACCGTCAGCACGTTCTTGGCAACCCCGGGGGTGCCGATGGAGCCGCCGACTGGCCCGTCATTGCCCGCCGCCACCGCCACCAGCAGATCTTCCAGCAGCCAGGTGGCCGCGTCGGCGTCGGCGTCGAAGCCCCGATAGGCGCCCTGGCTGATTACCCCCCAACTGTTGTTCTGCAGAAAGGCGCCGGCATTGCGCGCCTGGGTCATCGAACCCTGGAAATCGGCCACGCTGAGGCAGCCGCTGGTGGTGTTGACGATGTCCTGAATCAGCAGCTGGGCGTTGGGCGCCATTCCTTCGGCGAATCCGGAATTGGCGGCTGAGGGCGTGGAGTAGGGCGGCTGATCACCGGCGATGATTCCGGCGACGTGGGTGCCATGGTAGTTCCGCGGCCGGCTGTTGGGGTTGTTCACGCAGGCATTGTTGTCGTCATAGGGCTCGGCGCCGGGCTGCAGCCAGTAGCCGACCACCTTGGACGCAAGGTCCAGGGTGCCGGGGTTGGGCAGCTGCGGCGACTGGGCGGTGGCGACGCTCAGCCGCGGTCCGCTGCCCTGGTCGAGTCCGCTGAACCAGTCCTCGTTGCGATCCAGGCCCGAGTCCATCACCGCGACGATCTGGCCGCTGCCGGTCAGCCCATGGCTCCAGATCGGCGTCTGATTGGCACTATTGGACTGGATCGGACCGACCGCGTTGTGGTTGAGCAGTTGGGCCTGCTGGTGCGGCGCGATCCAGCGTATGGCGGCGAGTTGGCCGGCAGCCGGCAGAAAGGCTGACACCTCGGCCGTGGGCAGATCGACCTCCAGGCGCGGCAGCTGGGGGTCGGGACGGGTCAGTGCGAGCCGCAGCGCAGGCAGCAGCTTTTGCAGGTCTCGTGCGATCTGCGCGGGATCGGTACCGGGAAAGCCGAGTATGGCCAGACGGCTGCTGCCGCCGCTGCCATCCTTGTCCGTCTGTGCTGTCAGCAATGACGGCGCGAGCTTCATCCCGGTGCTGAGCGGGGTCACTGCACGCACGCCGGCAATGCTCCACAGCCGTTCTTGGTCGCTGCTGCTCGCCACCAGATAGGCATTGTTCGGAAGGTAGGACAGGATCGTTGCGCCGGCAGCCACCAGTCGCGTTCGCGCCTGGGTGATCTGTTCGGCATGAAACTGCACTATCCACTTGCCGGGCAGGCCTCGATCCCAGTCCTTGCCATGGACCAGTCGCTCGGTGCGTGGATCAAACTGGCCGCTGCTCAGCAGCAGTCGCCCCGGATCAGCCCGCTGCACCGCCAGATTCCGGGGATCAGCAGACTTGGCCGCTACCGGCCGTAGCGTCTGCGCCGTCGCCGGACTGATCGCGAGCAGCAAGGCCGTCGAAAGGGCGCACGCGGTGGCGAAAGGGGGTTGGCTATGGAGTCGCATGGCGCGCCACTTGCCGCCGGTTCAACTCGAATTCCTCGCCGGGGCTGTCGAAAATGACGGCATCCGGCAGCAGGTTCAGAACCCGATTGCGTTCGCTGCTCAGCTGTGCGGATTGCAGGTGGGCGGCGATGATCGTCCGAGGCGCCAGCAGATCGCTGATCAGCGCGAAATTGGCTGCCGAAATCAGCGTTTTGAAGGTCGGCATGATCACCGCGTCGAGCTCTCCGGGTGCCAGTCCCAGCGCCTGGATGTTGTCTGCCGCATAGTCGAAATCTCCCAGATGCAGGATCTTGCGGCCGCCCAGTTCCACCAGGTAGCTGAGGTTGATCTCGTTGGAAAAGTCGTTGCCGAACTGATTGAAGTGGCGGGTGTGGTAGACCGTGAGCGAGACCCCATTGACCTCGATCTGCTGGTTCGCGAAGCGGGTCAGATTGATCGGCAGGGTCTGCCCGGGCCGACTGATGCTGCCGCCGACGCCTGCGGCTGGTGAGCCGATGAACATGGCATTCGGCTGCCGACTGAGAAACTGGTTGGCGACGCTGCTGCTGATGTGATCGCCGTGCCGGTGGGTGACCGCGGCCACTTCCACATCGACATATAAGCCGCTCCCTTCGATGATCGCCGTGCGCTCGTCGGCGGTGGGCTCTACCCATCCCGAAGCCGAGCCCAGCACCCCGTCGATGATCACCTGTTGCTCACCGTAGCGCAGCATCACGCCGAGATTGCCGATATACCGGATGGTCACCGGATCGGCGTTCAGATCCGCCGCCAGGCCGCCCTGCGCGCACAACACATCCGGCGACAGCCGCACCAGCGGCAGCGCGCTTGGGCCGGGGTCGCCATCGAACTGAAACTCGAACAGCGCCTCGGTGCAGCTGTCGAAGCGGATGCTGCCGCTGCCGACCGCGACCGTGCTGGTCGGGTCAGGCGCCAGCAGTCGCCCGCCGGTGGTCTGATAGATCAGTACTTCCGCCCGATTGCCGCTGTACGGACCCTGGACGGTGTACCAGCGCTGCTCGTTTTCGCCGCCGGCCAGCGCCGTTTCGGGTCGCACGTAGCTGTACCAGGCGCCAAAGAGCTCGTCGCGGCCGGCCACCAGGTCGAACAGCAGCCCTGATCCGGCCGTGCTGGGTTCGTACCAGGCGCCGACCAGCCCGGCGTTGATCTGGCTTAGGGCGTCGAGCCGTATCGCTCGCAGCGAGTTGCTGTGGAGCAGATCGGAACTGTCGATCACGTCGGTGTCGTTGACGTAGATGAAGCGGCCGTCGGCGCTGAGGTCGATGCCGTTGGGACGAAAGAATCGCGCCTCGTCGCCGGGCCCATCCTCGCGACCAGGGAAGCCAGTACCGGCCAGCGCAGTGACTTCGCCGTCCAGGCTGACCCGGTAGACCCGATCGCCCTGCCAGGAAACGGTGTAGAGCGCGCCATCGTGATAGCGCACGTGCCCGTTTCCACCGCCCGGAATGGTGGCAAAGCGGGTGGTTTGCCCATCGGGGGTGATCTTGAGCATGTTGCTGTTGTTGAAATTGACTGCGTAGAGATTGTTCTGCTCATCGACAGGCCGTTGGGGCAGGCCATCAGCGGGCTCTGCGCGTACAGCGTGGAGCCGCCGTTGGGAATCGCCTGGCGTATCGAATTGGTCCCGCAGTTGGCCACGAACAGCTCTTCATCGGCGTTGATAGCGATGCCGATCGGGCCGGAATGGCCGCTGGAGTACAGGCTGACCTGTCCCTCGGGGCTGATCCGCCGGATAGTGCCGCCGTTGAGGTGGGACTGATAAAGGTTGCCCTGGCTGTCGAACTCGCTGCCGCTGGCGCCGGACAGCCCGCTGACAAAGACGCTGCGCTCACCGCTGGGCGTGATTCGCCAGATGGTGTTGCCGTTGGGCTGGCTTAGCCGCGGCCCGTAGTCGCTGACATAGATGTTGCCGTCCGGACCCACGCTGACCCCGCCGCTGCCGGGAAAGCCGCTGGCGATGGTCTCTACTCGCACTTCTGCCTGGGTGACCGACAGCCAGCAGGCAAGCGGGATCAATCCACCGATGCGATTCATGCCCGACCCTCCTAGCGTGATCCGGGACTGAGCCGGGTGCAGTTGATATCGGGCGTCAGCCGGGTGATCTCGAACTGCTGAAGCTGGGGGTCACCGTCGAACTGGACCTCCGCCGAGCCGTCGGTGCAGTTGTCGAAATGAATGGTCAGGGTCCCGATCTGCTGCAGATCGACCGGCATCGGCGTATTGAAGCGGCCGCCGCTGGTGCGATAGAGCGGCAGAGCTGCGCTGTGCCCGCTGTAGGGACCCTGCGCGACGTACCAGCGCTGCTCATCGCCGACGAGCGAGTTGGTCGGCGTGGCATCGACGGCGCGATAGCTAAACCAGGTCACGAACAGCTGCTGATCGCTGGTAATCACATCGAGCAGGAAGCCCTGCCCGCCCCACTCCGGGGTGTACCAGGAGCCGGAAAGGCCGACATTGATGGCGAAAGCGTCGCTGCCGTCGTGGTGGGCGTGGGCCGGTGACAGCAGCGCAAATGTCAGCGCCGCGCCCAGCGTCAGCGTGGCGCATGGACCCGCTAACCGGATTGCGCGCTGAGGCGGTGTGGCAATCTCCCCGTAAGGACTCCTGCATACCATCTTCGCTTGCTCGCGTGATTTGGTTGCGTGCAGGTTATGGTGGCGCGCCAGTGTCGTCCCGACAGGGCGCTGACGTTTTCCTGAAGGATCGTTGAAATCGAGAGCTTACTGGTTGATCCGCATGAGCAATTTGGTCATGAAGGTCAGCGCAGTGGCGAAGTTGCCGGATCGCTCATCGCGAACAGCACACTAGCCCGCATTATTCATGAACCTT
>JAGRJL010000054.1 GCA_020442775.1 Lysobacterales bacterium
GGCGGACACCAGCCGGCGCCCATGGTGGGCACGGTCTTGATCACCCAGTCGACGATGGAATCAGACGGATTGAGCATCGCGAACTTGCTCTTGGCTTCGGAGCCGCCGCCCTTGGCCGCGACGATCACGTCGACCGTATCGCCAGGCACCAGCGAGACGTTGACCACCGCCGGCGTGTTGTCGCGAGTGTTGGTGCGCTTGCCGGCCGGATCGGCCATGATCGAGGCGCGCAGCTTGTTGTCGGGATGGTTGTAGGCCCGGCGCACGCCTTCGTTGACCATCTCCTGCAGGCTGAGCTCGGTGTCCCACTGCACCTGCATACCCACCTTCAGGAACACGGTGACAATGCCGGTGTCCTGACAGATCGGCCGATGTCCCTCCGCGCACATCCGGGAGTTGATCAGGATCTGCGCCATCGCATCCTTGGCCGCTGGCGACTCTTCCAGCTCGTAGGCACGAGCCAGATTGGTGATGTAGTCCACCGGGTGGTAGTAGGAGATGTACTGCAGCGCGTCGGCGACGCTCTGCACAAAGTCTTCCTGGGCAATGCGGGTCATGGCAGCTGCTCGTGCGTGGGGGCAGCTGTGATGATAACGCCAGCGGCCGGGTCAGCGCCCAGCGCCGGGTCCTCAGGGTCCGGGAAAGTGCCGCCAGTTGATGCTTTCAGCTGGGAGGGCCCAGGGAAGAGGGCCCGGGGCCCAGCAAAACGTCGCCAGCCGCAGCCCTCCTGGGCCCTGGGCCCTGCTCTTTGCCTTTCACCTGGGCCCTTTCTCCGCTCCTAGCCCAACTGATGATGTCGCTCGATCACCCGCGACACCAGGCCGTATTCGATCGCCTCACTGGCGCTCATCCAGTAGTCGCGCTCGATGTCCTTGGTCACTCGCTCGATCGGCTGACCGGTACGTTCGGCCACCACCCTGGCGATGCGCTCACGGGTGCGCAGAATCTCCCGCGCCTGAATCGCGATGTCCGAAGCCTGTCCACCGGCACCACCGGCAGGCTGGTGGATCATGAAGCGGGTGTTGGGCAGACAGACCCGGCGTTCCTTCTCCGCCGCCAGGAAAATGTGGGTGCCGGCGCTGGCGACCCATCCGGTACCGATGACGGTTACCGGTGCACGGATGAAGCGAATCATGTCGTGAATCGCGTCGCCCGACTCCACGTGACCACCGGGTGAGGAAATCAGCAGTTGGATCGGCGCATCCGACTCCTGCGCCATTGCCACCAGCCGCTCGCAGGTGGCTCGGGCCACGCGCTGGTTGATTTCGCCAAACAGGAAGACGAAACGGGATTGGAAGGAAAGCTGGTTCTGCAGCATGTCGGCCTGCTCCAGGCCCGGTAGCTTGTCGCTGTCGCTGTCTTTGGCGTGCATCAGACGCTCCTCGAAATTCTCAGCTTGTAGGTTCGCACGTTCGGCCCTGGTTGGGTTGTGACTGCATCGCTGCGCGTCGCTGATCGACGTCTTCGCGGGCGGGGAAGCACACTCTTCACTATTGCGAAGCTTGCGGTCACTATGTGGCGCGGTTTTCTTCATCATCAAGATCAAGGGAGTAGTCATGTCCAGACCCGTCAAGTGCGGATTGATTCAAACCTCGCTGGCCGGCAGCACCGACCAGCCGCTGAGCAGCATCCGCGCGTTGAATCTGGAAAAGACCCTGGGATATATCGAGCAGGCCGGTCGGGAGGGCGTCAAGATCCTGTGCATGCAGGAGATCTTCACCGCGCCCTATTTCTGTGCTGAGCAGGATGCCCGCTGGTATGGCACCGCGGAAGCGATTCCCGATGGCCCGACGGTCAAGCTGATGCAGGAGGTCGCGCGCAAGCACCAGATGGTGCTGATCGTGCCGATCTATGAAGAAGATGGTCCGGGGATCTACTACAACACGGCGGCGGTGATCGACGCCGACGGCAGCTATCTGGGCAAGTATCGCAAGCACCATATTCCGCACTGCGCGCCGGGCTTCTGGGAGAAGTTCTATTTCCGCCCCGGCAACCTCGGCTATCCGGTGTTCAACACCGCCTACGCCAGGGTCGGCGTGTACATCTGCTACGACCGCCATTTCCCGGAGGGCGCGCGGGCGTTGGGTCTGAACGGCGCCGAGATCGTGTTCAACCCCTCTGCCACCGTTGCCGGCCTTTCGGAGTACCTGTGGAAACTGGAACAGCCGGCCCATGCAGTGGCCAATGCCTATTTTGTCGGCGCGATCAACCGGGTCGGTACCGAGGCACCCTGGAACATCGGCGAGTTCTACGGCCAGAGCTATTTCTGCGATCCACGCGGACAGATGCTGGCGGTGGGCAGCCGCGATCAGGATGAGCTGATCACCGCCGAACTGGACCTCGACCAGATCCGCGAAGTCCGCAACATCTGGCAGTTCTACCGCGATCGGCGACCGGACAGCTATGGGGATTTGGTGAAGCCCTAGGAGCTAGAGCACAGGGCACAGGGCTCAGGGCCCAGCTGAGCTCGGCAATCTGGCTGGGCCCTGGGCCCTTTCTCGGTTCCTCCGATTACTGTATAAATACCCACCATGCCTCCCACCCTCACGCCCCGCCAACAGCAGATCCTCGACTGGATCGCCGAGCGCGTGCGGCGTCAGGGGTCGCCGCCGACGCGGGTGGAGATCTCGGCGGCTTTCGGGTTCAGCTCACCCAATGCGGCCGAGTCACACCTGCGCGCGCTGGCGCGCAAGGGGGCAATCGTTCTCGACAGCGGCCGCGCCCGCGGGATTCGGCTGAGTGAATCCGGCGCCAGCGGCGATCGGCTGCCGCTGATTGGCCGGGTCGCCGCCGGCAGTCCGATCCTGGCTGCGGAGAACGTGGAGGAGGAGTTGGGGATGAACGGGCAAAGCTTCAGCCCGCAGGCCCATTATCTGCTGCGTGTCCGCGGTGACAGCATGATCGAGGCCGGGATCCTGGACGGTGATCTGCTCGCCGTGCACCGCACCCCGGAGGCGCGTCAGGGACAGATCGTGGTTGCTCGCCTGGGTGAAGAAGTGACCGTCAAACGCTTCCACCGCCGCGGCCGCAAGGTGCAGCTGCGCGCTGCCAACCCGGAATATCAGACGATCGAAGTGGATCTGGATCGCCAGGAGCTGATCATCGAAGGGCTCGGCGTCGGCGTTCTGCGGCGCTGGTAAGAAGCAACGATGGCCGCGCAGCCTCTGTCCTTTCTGCAGCATCCCCGTCTCTGGCGCGGGCGCGGTCGGCAACCCCAGCAGCCGGCCTGGTCCAGCGGCCATCCAGCGCTGGATCAACATCTGCCGGGCGGTGGCTGGCCGCTGGGCGCGCTCAGCGAGATCCTGCATCCGCACCCGGGACTGGGAGAAATCAGTCTGCTGCTGCCGGCACTGGCCAACGCCACTCAGCAAGGCCGCTCAATTGCCATCATCGCGCCACCGTTGACCCTCAACGGACCCAACCTGTCTGCTCGAGGAGTACAGCTGGAGCAGCTGCTGATCGTCGACAGCGACAGCGATAACGACACTCGCTGGGCCGCCGAGCAATGTCTGCGTGCACGGCTGTTCGCCTTCGTGCTGGCCTGGCCGGGGCGTTGCGACGACCGTCATCTGCGTCGTCTGCAGCTGGCCGCCGAGCATGGGGAATCCGCCGGCATCCTGTATCGATCCAGCGAACATGCGCGCCAGCCCTCCCCGGCTCAGCTGCGGCTGTGTCTGGACCCGATGCCTGAGCCACGACCGGGCGGGATCTCGCTGCGCCTGATCAAGGCTCGCGGCCTGGCCTGCTCTTTCGCCCAACCGCAGCGACTGCAGTTGGGATCGGAACTCATACCGCCCACCTCCCGAGCGATGGCCTAACGCGCCCACGGTCCCCGCATCGCGCTACCATCTTGGTCACCGCAACCAAATCGGCACCCGATGAATCCCGTCCTGCACCTCGACCTGCCCGACTGGCTACCGGATCTGCTGCGCCAGCACCAGCACTGCCGCGATGATGAAGACAAGGTCCGTCTGGCAATCGAGCTGGCCCATGAGAATGTCCACCGCCACAGCGGCGGCCCCTTCGGCGCGGTGATCTTCGATCAGGACGACCGGGTAGTCGCCGCCGGCGTCAATCGGGTGGTGCCGATGAATTGCTCGACCGCCCACGCCGAAATGATGGCCTTCATGTTTGCCCAGCGTCAGCTGGGCCGCTTTCGCCTCAACAGCGACGGCAATCGCTACACCCTGGCAACCTCTGCGCAGCCGTGTGCAATGTGCTTTGGCGGAAGCCTGTGGGCAGGCATTGATCGCCTGCTGATCGGCGCCCGCGGCAGCGATGTGGAAGAGCTCAGCGATTTTGACGAAGGCCCCCTACCGGAAGACTGGGTCGGTGAGCTGCGCCGCCGCAGGATCGAAGTGGTCGCCGACATCCTCCGCGATCAGGCCCGCGGCGTGTTTGAACGCTACCGGGACAGCGCTGGGGTTCATTACTGAAACGAAGGCTGAATCAAAGCGCGGCCACCCGGCGGTAGCCTTCCACAGCTGCTATCCTCGCGCCGATGACAGCTCCCCAACGTCTTGCCCAGCGCTTTCGAGGATTCCTGCCCGTCGTCGTCGACGTCGAATGCGGCGGCTTCAACGCAGAAACCGACGCCCTGCTGGAGATTGCCGCCGTACCCATTGATTTGGCCGAAGATGGCCAGATCATTCGAGGCAAGACGGTGTCGACCCACGTGATCCCCTT
>JAGRJL010000639.1 GCA_020442775.1 Lysobacterales bacterium
CGATTTGTTGTTGGACGCGCTTGATTGCCTTCAACCTTCATCCTGGGAGAAAGTCGAGGAAGTTGTCATCTGTGGCGGTGGGCCGATGGCACGCCTGGTACACGCCGGCGTGGAGAGAATGGCGAAGGCAGGGCGCCCGGTGAGCATGACCGGTTACCTTGACAAGAAGGCCGCACTTGAGCGGCTGGATGTCACTGATTACCTGCTGCTTCCATCTCGCGTAGAAAGTATTCCCGTGGTCTTTTCTGACGCGCTGAAACGATCTTGTGCGCTGATTTCGACCCCGGTTGGCGACATGCCAGCATTTCTGGAAGGTGCCGAAAGCTGCGGCGTAGTCGCGGACTCTGTCTCTGCGATAGCCTTCGCAAAGGCCATCGAAGTTGCGCTCGACAATGCACCTGCAGATTTCATTTTCGGAATAGAGCAGACCAGAATTCAGTTCGAGCCGCGCAATATCGCCGCCAGACTCTGGTCCGAACTGTCGAGCGGTTCAAGTGAGGAACGTCTGTCGTGAATATCGGAATAGTTGGCCTGGGTGGGGCGGGTCGAGCGCATATTCGGAGGTTTCGCAGGAATCCGGCGGTAACGGAAATATTCGGATACGATCCAAAATATCCTCATTCCGGCGTTGACGGAGTCCAGCTATTGCCATCGCTCGACGCACTATTGAAAGAAGTCGACGCGGTCTCGATCTGTACGCCTGACCATCAACATTATTCGGATATCTGTGACTGTCTGCAGGCCAAGGTCCACGTGCTTGTCGAGAAGCCAATGGTCGCCAGCCTGGAAGATGCCCTCAAGCTTGCGGACGTCCTGAAGAAGAGCCCAGGCTTGGTCTTTGGTGTGCACCACCAAATGAGACATACGCCGGCATTTCGTCGGGCATACGAGTTGATTCGCGATGGAACGCTGGGTCAAGTCTTCTACATCGAGTCAAACTACTGGCACGATATGAAGCCCAGAAATGCGATGTATGACGACTGGCGGATCACCGATGGACAAAGTTTGATCTATGGGCATGCATGCCACACCTTTGACTTGATCATGAACCTGGTTGGGTCTGCACCGACCGACCACCACACTTTGTTGTCGGGGCCGGACACGAGGCATGGTTATACCTCCGCCACTACAATATTTTCTTTC
This sequence comes from Lysobacterales bacterium, assembly GCA_020442775.1. Classification (GTDB taxonomy): domain Bacteria; phylum Pseudomonadota; class Gammaproteobacteria; order Xanthomonadales; family SZUA-5; genus SZUA-5. The sequence continues at coordinate 1,144 of JAGRJL010000639.1, forward strand.
GGCCCAGGTGTCACGGCAAAATCACACGTCAACAGTGATTGCGTCTACCCACAACTGAATGATCTCGTTGTGCTCGGAAGCAAGGCGAGTTATGTGGATGGTGTACTTTATCGCAGCGGAAAATTCACTCAGGAATCAGATTTCTTTGGTGCCGGCGACCGCAGATTGGGGTTGAACGTCGTGAGCATCAGGATTCCCCAGCGACTGATTGCCTTCTGCTTCAAGAGCTACCTTGCGGTATTCAATTGGATTTCAAATCGCTTGATGTCAAATCCGGATTTCGGTTTCCGTCGCTTTCCGCTCACCGCATACAACCATGACAGTGCCTGCCAAGCCATTGTAGACAACTTTGTTGATTCGGTTCGCGGTGATGCAGCGGTACTTGTAGGATACGAGGACGCGGTTCGCGTTATTGAACTCTGCGAGCGAGCCGAACAAGACGGATTGCAACGGAGAAGTACGCCGGGCGCTGTTGCATAGCGAATCGATCCCTTTCGTCATCCTGGCTCGATCGAGCCGTCTGACGCTTCAGGTTTTCTCAGCAGCCAGAGGTAGTCCGGAAACATCCAGTATGCGTAGCGAGCGACCAAGAGCCCCACGCGCTGCTTGAAACTTCCAGGGGCAACGACGTCGGTTGCACTGAATGCCTCTGGATCCCGAATCACGGCGATAGTGTAGTCGATTCGCTCAAACTGGTTGGTGATTTTTCTGAGGCTCCAGTAAGTCATCAGCTTTTCGTAGTAAAAATCTCCCTTGCCCATAAAACGAAGATACCGATGTGCCAGGAATTTTGGAAGCACCGAAAGGAAGGGCAATTGATAATCTCCTTCGCGAAATACCAGCTTGTTCTCGGCTGCGAAATAACAGACACCACCCGGCCGCAGCAAGCGAGAGATTTCCGCAAGCATTCGACTTGCATCGGGAACATGCTCATAGACATGTGCACAAATGACCACGTCAAACGAGCATGCGTCCAGTCCCGTCTTCATTGCATCGGCGACTAGAAATTTTACCTTGCTGGAACCGAAGGTAGACTGCGCATAGGAAACGGCCTTGGTGTCAATGTCAATTCCGGTAACCGTCCCGAAATGCTCATCAAGTATGTGAGCCATGGATCCTGTAGAACAGCCAACGTCGAGAACGTCAAGCGCGTCCAGGTTGCTTCCAAGATGGTCCGATATGATTCGGAGCATCTTTTGCGCCTTGATCCTTCGGCTCTTCAGGTCGAAGTAGATTTCGGGATGCAGGTCTGAGAAGTTCTCTTGGTATTCGGTCATCGGTTATCTCGAAGTTGTCCGACTCTTGGCCCCTCCGTGCCAACTGGAGGTGGCGAATTGGGCTTTTCGTAAATCGCCCATCGATACATCGCCAGAAACCAGTGGCTGACATGGAATCGAACGAACAATCTGTCCAATGCCAACGCCGCCGCCGCGAGCCATCTGAATGGCAGTGAAAGTCGCTGCAATACCATCATAGCCGGCAACGCGAGCGTCAAGCAGGGACAGGCGCCGCGCGCGATTGGCGACCAATGATCAGGGGGTAGCGTTCCGAAGAACTCTCCCTTCGAAAAGCCGGGAACAGCCAGTGTTTCATCGCGCTTGCCCGGAAAAAGGCGTCTCGCTAGCGCGTTGAACTCCCGACTGGGTTCCAGCAGAAGTACCCTTGAACCCGGGTGCAGACATCGATCTAATTGACCCATTGCCTCTGCTGCGCGATCGGTAGGCAAGTACATCAGCGCGGTAATGGCGTATGCGCCGTTCAGACTCCCGGGTTTGAAAGGCAGTCCGGTTACCGAGGCGCACACTGCGGGGCCATGGTTCCGAGAAAACTCGCTGCAGAAGGCCTTTGAGAAATCGAGTCCGAACAGCGGGTCCAGGCCCAGTTCACGAGCGCTGTCTGCGAGGCGGCCATACCCGCATCCCAAGTCCAGGCAAGACGTCGCGCAGCTTGAAACCGGCGCGAATGCCCGCGCGAGTACCGATCGGTGCCAGCGGTCAATAACCGCATTGATGCTGTCGTGGAGACCCTTCATCAAGACCGCGCGCGGTACATTGCCCTCGCGCCTCTGACGGTCCTGCCAATCCTCACGAATCGTGCGTTCGCCGTTGTCGTTCACTGACTAGCTCCCGGGTCGAGTGGGTTTCCTGGGTCGAGCCAGGTCCAAAGCCCAAAGACAAGGACGTTCAACACCTCAGACAGGGTCAAACCAATTCGAATATAGAGTCCAACAACGATGAGCAAGGCAGCATCAATGCCGAAAAAGGTCCCCAGATAAGCAAACAAGGCCTCCCGTATCACCAGGCCGCTTGGCAGCACGACCACCGCCAGCGAAACGACCGCAGAGAACAAGTACAGCGCCAGGATCAGAGGCAGATGTTCACCCAAGAGTGAACCCAGTGCGACGTAGCAGCCGAGCAAAAGGGGAAGCCATGCTGCGAGCACAAGTGCGGTCATTATCGCCGCGGCCGCCGAATTCTGTTGTTGATGACGAAATCGTAGTTCTAGTTTTTCCTTAAGCAGGGGGATTCTCGCAAGCAACCGTTCAGCGATAAATCGTGAGTGCAGCATCCAGATCGACATAATGATCGGTAGCAGCAGCAAAAGCGGATAGAGGCTAGCCAGGTAAAAACTCAGGACAACAATCGTGCTGAACGCGACTGTCCAGCTGTAGTCATATGCGGTCTGCGCAAGCAGGGCCAAAAAAACGCTACCGCCGCCAACGTTTCCGCGAAGATAGCTGATCTGAAACATGACCCCGAAAACTTTACCAGGCAAATAACGTACGATTTGTCCAAGCGCATAGGCCAATCCCAGACGTGCATCCGAGCAGGCTGGGGATTCCAGGCGGGAGACCGCGCGAAAATGATACACGGTTCCCAGGACTTGAGTTCCCAACGAACCCAAAATCAAGGCGAGCCATTCCATCATACCGAGCGGGGCGCCGAGATTGTCGATTTTTTCGAAATTCGAAATGAGCACCTGAAAGATGTAATAGGCACTGAGGATCAAAACTCCCAGTGCCACGATCTTCCTGGTGCTTGCGGGAATGCGCGAGATCATCAGCGTGTAAAACTGACTATTTTTTATTTCGACCGTCACCGCAAAGCGCGTCGCGCACCGACCGTATGACTCTTTCAACCTGCGCGTCGGTCAAGGCCGCGGACAGCGGTAAACTAACTGTTTCACGTCCGATTTGCGTCGAATGCCTGTAGTTCTCCGGCTTCCAGCCGAATGAGTCCTGATAGAAGGGGTGCTCGGCGACCGATACATAGTGAACTCCACAGCCGACTCTGACCGCGTTCATCTTTTCCAGAAAATCGTCCCTACTCAATAGAGTAGCGGCGGGAGTTATTCGAATGGTGTACAGGTGCAGGCCATGAGTCTGATTGGGCAGAAATTCGGCAGGTGTCACGATTTCGAGATCCGAGAAGGCGTTCTGGTACTGTTCCCAGATGATTTTCCTTCTTTTCCAGTTCTGTTTCACTCGCGCCAACTGATGAATGCCTATGGCCGCCTGAATGTCGGTCATGTTGTACTTGAAGCCGGCTTCCACAACCTTGTAGTGCTTGTAGCCCTTGTCGCCGAAGCGGTGCCACGCGTCCTTGTCCAAACCATGAAGCGCAAGGACCCGAACTCTGTTAATCTCATCCTGATTTTGTCCGACCACCATTCCGCCTTCGCCGGTCGTGACGTTCTTCGTTACGTAGAAGCTGAAGCAGCCGAAGTCACCAAAGGTGCCTGCGGGTTTATCGTGCAGATCGGCCTCCACAGCGTGCGCGCAGTCCTCGATAACCTTCAGATTGTGCTTGCGGGCCAGAGCCATTATGGCGGGCATGTCACACATGCGACCGGCAAAATGAACCGGTATGATTGCCTGAGTTCTGCTGGTGATTGCGGCTTCTATGGCCTCGACACTAATGCATTGCGATATCGGGTCCACGTCGGCAAGTACCGGGCGCAATCCTGCGTGAATAATGGCGTTCACCGTTGCGCAGAATGTCAACGGCGTGGTGATCACTTCTGCTCCTCTTTCCAGGCCCGCAGCGACCATGCTGACGTGCAGCGCTGCAGTGCATGAGTTGACCGCGGCGACCTGTGCTGCTTCCAGAGCCTTGAACTGCGCGAATTGCGCTTCGAAGGCGGCCACTCTTGGGCCGGTACCAAGCCAACCGCTCCGTAATACGGCGTCGACTTCGCGGAGTTCTTCATCGCCAATGCTCGGTGCTCCGAAGATAATTGCATCGGATTCGACTTGGTTCATCTGACTTGCTCTTGGCAATTGGACGGGCGGTAGACCGACTTCATGGAACTTGTCCGGCCGATACGCTGGTGCCCATTATTGAGGCGATCTCTTCTGCGTACGTTCCGAATCGATCCGTTTCGCGCAAGCGCTGAATCTGTTCGGCGGCCTCCGCCATCTCGCCTCTGGCCGCCAGCAACTGGATCAGGCGTATGCGCGCGGCGTGCAGCTTCGGATCTTGCTCGAGACTGCGATAGAGCCAGACCCTTGCTTCGCTCGGATCGTGGCGGACCAGACCGGCATACTCGCCCATGACAAATGAAAACGGGGCGATCGGTCGTGGATGATCGGCAGCCAGATCCAGCGCGACGCCCAAATTCTCTGGGTCTGCGTGGCAGTCGGGCATTGCCGTACACGACAGCAACGAGAAGAGGTTGGAGCTGTCGCTGTCGTTTGGCGGTCGTTCTCGCAACTTCCGTTGGAGGCTGGCCCATGCCGAGGCAACCAGGTCCTTGCTAACCCGACCCGTCTCCATGATCAGCATGGCTTCACATGCTATGCCCGATCTCCGGAGGGGCATACAGGCAGTCAGGTTCTCCACGGCCGCTTCGAACAGGTGCGTCGACGGGTTTCCGGCCGCCGCGATCAGGAGGGTTCTGGCGTGCTCAAGTCGAGCACGCGCCGATTCAGGCTTTCTGATGACCTCTGACGTTGAATGGCGAATTGGATCACTCCATTCAAACGATCTCAATGCGGTCATTGCCGCGTAGCCAACAAATATCGAGACCAAAACGGCCGCTGCAGCCCGTGTCGACAAGCGACGCTGAAGTGCCTCGATACTTATGGGTAGCACGCAAAGCAGTAATCCGATTGAGCTGAAATAATTCCGATGCTCGAATACCAGTTCCAGGGGAACAATGGTCGCGGTCATCGCGTGCCCGCAAAAGAACCACAACAAACCGATACTCACCGTTGGTTGCTTTTCACGCGTCCTCCAGGCGATTGCGATGGCAACCAATATGGCTATCGCCGAGAAAAGCGTGCTGACCGGACTCAGCATCCCATTCGAGGCAACGAAGTCGTCGTGGTAAAGACTCAGCGCAGATGGATTGGGGACCAGAGTCCATTGCGCGTACAACACCAGCACCCTTCCCTCGGTGATCAAGCGATCGAAGGTAGATAGCTCCCGAAGCGACCCGGTTTCCGGCCCCAGCCATGACCACAACCAAAACGTCGCAACCAGCGCCGGTGCCAAGAGAATTGCGCCGTATAGAGTCAGGAGGTGGCGTCGCCGCGACTTGTCCAAAGATCTCCACAAAGAGAGTTCGAGGCACGCCGCATATACTGGCAGCAGCAACGCCGATTCTTTGGCGGTGACTCCAATTGCGCCGAGGAGCAATAGGGGAATGCCAAGGCGCCAGACTGACGCCTGATCTTGCATAACGCGCATGCGGATTCGGCAATACCATACCAATCCCAGCAGTATCGCCACCAGCGAGAGCGACTCGTAGCGCTGCACGCTATACAACACAGGGGTCAGATTGATTGGTAGGACCAGCCAAAAGCAAGCGATCGCCGCGGCGATCAGGGTTGGTTGGGAGCGAGTGGGTGAATTTGGCTGGATCAATCGAAACAGACTGCACAGCACGGCGAAGACCAATATGCCGTTGATCAGATGAATGATCAGATTGGCTAACTTGAAACCAAAGGGATCCAACCCTCCCAGGAAGTAGTTCGCGGCAAAAGATGCCGTCGTGAGCCAGCGGCCAAGATGCTGTCCGGGGATCGAAGTCGCCGCCTGCATCCACTCGTTGAGCTCGCCCGTCT
>JAGRJL010000055.1 GCA_020442775.1 Lysobacterales bacterium
AGGCACAGGACCAACCGGCAGCGGTCCGCGAGGGCGCGCTGAGCCTGCTGCGCCGCGAGCAGGGCGGCGGCGGCGAGTTCCTGCAGCGCCAGCAGGGCATGGATCCGATCGACCGCAGCGGCGAGCAGCTGGGCAACTATCGTCTGCTCGAGCGCATTGGCGGCGGCGGGATGGGCAGCGTTTATCGCGCCGAGCGCGCCGACGGCGCATTCGAACAACAGGTGGCCATCAAGCTGATTCGGACCGGCTTGATCAGCGACGAATTGCTGGAGCGCTTCTACGCCGAACGGCAGATCCTGGCCAAACTGGAGCATCCGGGCATTGCCCGGTTGATCGGCGGTGGCGCCGACAGTTTGGGTATGCCCTATGTAGTGATGGAGCTGGTGGAGGGTTTGCCCATCGATCTGTACTGTCGCCAGCAAAGACTCGATCTGGGCGCGCGACTGCAGCTGCTGCAGCGGGTTTGCGAGGCGCTGCAGGCCGCTCACGATCAAGGCGTGGTGCACCGGGATCTGAAGCCGGGCAACCTGTTGGTCACCGCCAGCGGCCAGCCCAAGCTGCTGGACTTCGGTATCGCCAAGGTACTGTTGAGCAGCGTCGTTGGCGCATCCGTACCCTACACCCGTACCGGGATGAGTGCGATGACCCCGGCCTACGCCAGCCCCGAGCAGGTACGCGGCGAGCCGGTCGATGCGCGCAGTGATGTCTACTCGCTGGGCGTGCTGATGTTCGAACTGCTCACCGGTAGCCGACCCTATACCCTGGACAGTCTCACTCCAGGCGCGCTGGAGCAGATTATCTGCCTTACCCTGCCACCCGATCCCAGCAGCGCCGTGGCCCAGCAGCGCCAGCCGCCGCCAGCGGGCCTGGCAGACGCGCGTAGTCTCAGCCGTCGCTTGCGCGGCGATGTCGATCGCATCGTGATGTCGGCACTGCACAAGGAGCCGGGGCAGCGCTATCGCTCGGCGGTCGCGCTGGGTGAGGACATCGGGCGCTTCCTGGCCGGCCAGCCGGTACGCGCACGCGGCACCTCCCGGCTGTACAGAATGGGCAAGTTCATTGCGCGTCACCGCACCGGGGCGGCGGCGCTGGCATTTGCCTTCGTGGTGCTGATAGGGGCCCTGGCGGCGGTCAGTCTGGCAGCCCGGCGGACTGCCGAGCAGCGCGACCTGGCGCAGGCACAGGCGGCACGGGCGGCCAGCGCGCAGGCCTTTCTGGTTGAGCTGATCGGTCAGGCTGATCCCTACCAATCCTCCGGCGCCACGACCCTGGTTGGCGCAATCCAGCGTTCGCTGCCGGGACTCGAGGCGCGGTTTGCGGGACAGCCGCAGCTGGAAGCGGAGATGCGTTACGCAATCGGCTATGCGCTGCAGAATCTGGGCGAATTTGAGCTGGCAAGGGTACAGCTGCAGCGGGCGCTGAGCTTGAGTCAAACCGAGTCCAATCCGCTGCAGCTGGCGCGCATTTTCGATGCGCTGGGTCTGGTGGACTGGTGGGCCAGCGACTACAGCGCCAGCGCCGGGTACTTTGACGCCGCGCTGGCCCAACTTGGCAAGCGCAACGATCCTGCCTTCGCGACGGCGCGCATGGAGACGCTCACCAACTACAGCGGCATGCTCAGTGAACCGGGTGAGTACCGGCGCGCCGTTGACATGGCGCAGCGAGCGATTGCCGAGGCCAACAGCATTCCGAATCCCGATGCGGACACGCTGTCGATCGCCTGGAATAACCTGGCGACCGCGCAGGAAAGCCTCGGTGAGCAGGACCAGGCGCTGCTCTCATTCGATCGGGCCCTTGCGCTTCGCCGCCAAAGTGATGGCGAGATGCATCCCGACTACGCCAGCACGCTGAACAATCTGGCCTTCCTGCACATGGAGTCGGGACGATTGCCGGAGGCCACACAGAACTTTCAGCAGGCGGTGACCATCTGGCGCGAGATCCTGCCGCCCGAACACCCCGACCTGGCCGTGGGTCTGCTGAATCTGGCCTGGGCGCAAACCCGCGGCAAGCAGTTTGCCGACGCCGAGCGCAACGCCAACGAAGCGCTGGCGATTTGCCGCAGCAGCTACGACGAAAACCACCCCCGCATCGGCAAGGCCGAACAGACTCTGGCTTCGCTGTATCTGGATTGGGGCCGCCCGGAGCAGGCCCGCATTCATGCCAAGCGCGCACTTTCGGTGTACGCGGCGGCAGACGAAGTCAATCCCACTTGGATCGAAACGGCGCAGACGGTGCTGGACGCGGCCAGCCACTGACACAAAAAGCTACCTTCGCTCGCAAAGCGTTGTAGCCGGAATCGCCGGCCTTGCGAAGGAGCCCTCATGAAGCGCTTGTTGATTGCCCCGTTGATCCTGGCGGGCATCGCCGCCGTCCAGTCAAGCCACGCCGGTGCGCCGCCAGTCGGTGGTGCCGATCCCAATCAAGTTCCCAACGCCCTGCTGCTCGATAGCGGTGGCGGCGTGTTTGGCAATGTCACCGGAACTGCGCCCACGCTGTGGCGGGCGGTGGCCCTCGACGGGGCCAGCATGACTGTGAACGCGGAGCCGCTGGCCGCCAACGCGCTGTTTGGCGGCAGTCCTCCAACCACCGCGATACGCATCACCATGAACAGCTTCGGCACTGCCCAGGTCTTCGATCACGCCACGGCCTTGTTTGGCATCGAGGTCGGACGCGAGTATGCCTCGCGCATCTACGTGCGTAGCGGCAATAGCAACAGTTCGTCGCAGGGTTTCTTCGTCAATTTCCCGACTTTCGATGCCGATCAGGTCTTCACCGGCCGTGATGCGGGTGGCTTCATGGATGTAGCCGGAAGCGCCTGGGCTGCCTTCGATGGTCCCAGCTTCAGCGGCGTCGCCAATGATGCCTTCGCGCATCTGGCGGTGCGTGTGCAGAACGACGGCGGGGAGAACTCGATTCTGGTTGCCTTGCCGACAGTGCTGGGCCCGCCGCTGAGCAATGCAGCCCCCAATCCAGGCTTCGCTGGCAATGGCGGCGCGACCCAGGGAGCGGTTAGCGGAGCAGTGCCGGATCAGTGGCGCGCCTTCGCGGTCAACAGCGGCAGCCTGAGCATCAGCACCGAAGCAGTGGCCGCCGGTGCCTTGTTTCCAGGTAGCGAGGCAACCACCGCCGTGCGTCTGCAGGTCACTGGTGGCGATGGGGCCAGCGAAGGTTTCGATCACGAACTGGTCCTCGCTGAACTCATTGCAGGGCATCTCTACCGCGGTGAAGTGTTCCTCCGCTCCGGCAGCGCCGGGATGCAAGGCCTGGTCATGTCCATGCCCATTTTCGATGCGCAGGGAAACTTCACCGGCACCGCGCCCGGCAGCACCATCGCTCAGGTCGGGCCCCAGTGGCGCCTTGTCGCCGGTCCCGGATTTACAGCGACCAC
>JAGRJL010000640.1 GCA_020442775.1 Lysobacterales bacterium
CCATCGTCCTTGGTCACGATCAGATCGGCCTGCGGGGTCAGGGTGTCGGTGTCGGTGGCTATGTTGTTGACGGGGTTGATGTCGCTCGCCGAGGTGATCAACGCCGAGTTGACCAGGCTGCCGGTGGCCGCCGGATCGATGTTGCAGATGGCCGTGTAGGTCACCGAGCTGCCGGCGGGTAGCGACAGGACCTGGCTGATCGCACCTGAACCGGCGGCTGTGTTGCCGCTGGCGCCACCCGCGGCCACGCTGGTGTAAGTGCAGCTCAGCGAGGGCGGGAAGGCATCGATGAAGGGCGCCGTCGGGGCATCGCTGGGGCCCGAGTTGCTGGCCACGATCGTATAGGTCACCGACTGTCCCGGCACCGCCGTGGTCACGCCGTCGGTTTTGGTCACCGCGACATCGGACTGCGGCGTGAGCGTATCGGTGTCGGTCGCGCTGTTGTTGGCTGGATTCGGATCGGGCGCCGGTCCGTTGATGGTCGCGGTGTTGACCAGGTTGCCGGTCGCCGAACTGGCGACCGTGCAGATAGCGGTGTAGGTCACGCTGGCGCCGACTGGGAGGTTAACCACATCGTTGATGCTGCCTCCGCCGGCGACCGCGCAGGTGCCACCACCGGCGCCTACGCAGGTCCAGGTGCAGCTTAGCGTGGCCGGGAAGCTGTCGGTGACGGTCGCCCCCATTGCTGCTGCGGGACCGGCATTGCTGCCGGTGATGGTGTAGGTCACCGAGCCGCCCGGTATCGCGGAGGCGACGCCGTCGGTCTTGGTAATTGCCAGATCGGCCTGATCCAGCACCGTGTCGGTATCGTTGGCGAAGTTGTTGCCGGGGTTCGGATCGGTCACACCGGCCGGTGCCGCAACGCTGGCGATGTTGACGATGGTGCCCGTCGCCGCAGCCGATACCGCGCAGCTGGCGGTATAAGTCACGCTTCCTCCGGCTGGCAGGTTAACTACGTCACTGATGTTGCCCATGCCCGAGGCCGTGCAGGTACCGCCGCCGGCGCCGACGCAGGTCCAGCTGCAGGTCAGGGAGCCCGGGAAAGTGTCGTTGACCGTGGCGCCGGAGGCATTGCTGCTGCCGGGATTGCTGGCGGTGATGGTGTAGGTCAGCATCCCGCTCGGCGACACCGAGGTGACGCCGTCGGTTTTGGTGATGCCCAGGTCGGCTTGTGGAGTCAGGGTGTCGGTATCGGTGGCGCTGTTGTTGCCAGCAACAGGATCGGTAGCGGCGCCAGTGACTGTGGCCGTGTTGGACAAGGTCCCCGTGGCCGCCGGGCTGATGGTGCAGGAGGCGGTATAGGTGACGCTGCTGCCGGCCGGCAGGGTGACCGGATCATTGATGTTGCCCGAGCCGGCTGCCGCGCACAGACCACCTCCCGCGCCCACGCAGGTCCAGGTGCAAGTCAGCGAGGCCGGGAAGGTGTCGGCCACGGTGGCGGCCGTGCCGCTGGGGCCGGCGTTGCTGGCGGTGATCGTGTAGGTTGTGCTGCCACCCGGGACCGCGGTGGTAACGCCGTCGGTCTTGGTGATGGCCAGATCTGCTTGAGCACCCAGCGTGTCGGTATCGGTGGCCGAGTTGTTGGCGAGATTGGGATCGGTCACCCCTCCCGGCGGATTGATGTCGGCGGTGTTGCTCAACATGCCGGAGGCCATGTTCGAAATTCCACAGGTCGCCGTGTAGGTGACGCTGCCGCCAACGGGAAGATTGACCGTGGTATCGCCGATGTCGCCTGAGCCGCTGGCCGCACAGCTGCCGCCACCGGCGCCGGCGCAGGTCCAGTTGAAACTGTCGCAAAAGAACGGAGCGAAATCAGTTACCGTCGCCCCTGTCACCGGGTCCGGCCCGGCGTTGCTGGCGGTGATCGTGTAGGTGGTGCTGCCACCTGGGGTCGCGGTGGTCACACCGTCGGTCTTGGTAATGCTCAGGTCGGCCATGGTGCCACCGACGGCACAGGTGAAGGTCTGGATGTCCAGCGACCAGCTGACCAGGGTGCCGTCATCGCCACCGGCATCGTCGTTAATGGTCAGTAACCAGTTTCCATTGGGGTCCAGGCCAAAGAAGCTGGCCATGGCGCCTTCAGGCTGCAGCGGCGTGGAGGTCACATTGTTGACGTGTGGGAAGTCGCTGACTGGCAGCGCGGCGTCGTCATCCCAAAGCGTGCCGGCAAAGAGGTTGTCGTTGCCTGCGCCACTGTCGGTGGTGATCGTGGTGAAAATGCCGATCGGCGATTCCAGGGAAATGTCCAGATCGGCGGCAAAGGTGTGGGTGATATTGGTGTTCAGATTGACGTCGAAGATGGCCGTTCCGGCCCCCGCCACGTTGATCATTGAGGAGAAGGGCGATCCGGTGGTGATCGTGGTTCCCGGGGATACCGACACATTGGGTACGGTGGTGATGATCGGAGGGGCAGGAAGTGTGGTAATCGACAGCGCCCAGCTCACCAAGGTGCCGTCGTCTCCGCCGGCGTCGTCGATAACCGACAGCGTCCAGTTTCCGTTGGGATTCTCGCCGATAAATGCTCCGAAGGCGCCTTCGGGCTCCATCGGGGAGGACGTCACCAGGTTCATATGCGGGAAATCGGTGACCGGAGTGCTCGCGACGTCCGTGAACAAGCTGCCCGAAAAGACGTTGTCGTTGCCGGCGCCGTTGTCGGTGGTAATGACGGTCGTCGTTCCGCCGGGCGAGGTCAGGGTGATATCCAGATCCGCCGCGAAGGTATGCGGGAGGTTCAGGCTCAGCTCGACGCCGATCACGTAGCTGCCGGCACCGCCGACCGCAAGCACCGAGGACACTGGCGCACCGGTGGTGACAGTTGATCCGGGCGAGGTCAAGAAGTTTGATGTGGTCGTTGAGCAACTGGGCGGAAGACCGCCTGCGGGCAACACAGGGCCGGATGACTGGGTTCCGGACTGCCCGGCACCCAGGATCCGACCGGGGTCATCACCACCGAGGCTGCTGGACAAGTCGGAGTAGCGGGCCAGTGCGGCCTCCAACTGATCGCTGGGCCCCGACCCGCTGGCAATCTGCGGCTTGAGCGCGCTGATCTGCTGGGCGAGTGTGAGCATTTCCTGGTAGGTCGCGTCTTTCGCGGGGTCGGCCAGCGCCGATGATGTGGGCAACAGAATGGTCGCCATTCCCAATCCCAGTCCGGCGGCGATGCGAACGCCCACCCGGCCCCGATTGCCGCGAGTTCTGATAGCCATTTTTCCCCCAAGTCGAGCGCTGTTCTGGATTGATCGAAGTCGCATGGTGCGGGAGTCTTGCCCCGACCCCGCTGGTTTCGGCAAATCGTCACACGGGAGTAGATCGCTTGTCATCAGGCGAGTAGGCGCCGATGGAAAAATTCTTCGCGCTCGTTGCGATGCCCGCAGTTGGAGCCGCACTGGTCCCGACCCTGCTTCGGGGTGCCAGCATGCCGATGCTGTTCGCGCATTGCGGGCGGAGTGGGGCAGCGTTGAGGCTTGGACCAGCCAGGCTTTGCCTTCCACCAGGGCGATTGGGCTTGATCGCTGGCAGTCCATGACGTCCACAAGTCTTCCTTGGGCCGCCGGTGAGCCTTCGTGGCGCAATCTGCTCGTGCGTAGCGCAGCACAGCGAACTAACGAGGTCTCGCCGCAAGCGAGCTCATCAGGTATTCCGGCCAGTGAGAGACGGTTGCGGTGCATGGCAACCTGCGGTCTTGACAGCGGCACTCGCGACATCAATCGTTGCGGCATGGAAGAACCCAGTCCGCCCCGGCCCGATCAGGCAAGTGATGACCTGGACCAGCTCACCGGGCTGCTGCGCCGCTGGTCCGAAGGCGAGACCGCTTGCGAAGCGGAGCTGTTGCCGCTGCTCTATCCGCATCTGCGGGCGCTGGCAGCCAGGCAGCTGGCTCGCGAGTTGGCGGCCACGCTGCAGCCTACCGTGCTGCTGCATGAAGCCTGGCTGCGTCTGGCCGCCGGGAAACGTCCAAAAGCGCAAAGCCGGGCGCATTTCTACGCGCTTTGTGCGCGGCTGATGCGACAAATTCTGGTTGATCAGGGGCGCCGGCGGCAGATGCAGAACCGCAACCAGGGGCAGCGGATCACTTTGAGCCGGGTCGATGCGGTGGTCGAGTCGCCGCTGGATTTGCTCGATCTGGACTGTGCGCTTGAGCGGCTGAGCCGACTCGCGCCGCAACAGGCGCGGATCGTCGAACTGCGCTATTTTGCCGGCCTGAACATCGAGGAGGCAGCCACCGCCATGGACGTCTCGGTCAGCACGGCCAATCGCGGGTGGCGTGCCGCCAGCACCTGGTTGCAGCGGGAGCTGGCGAGTCAATGACCAATCGCGGAGTGACCGACAGCATCGTCGAGGCGCGGGCGCTGGCGCTATTTGCCGAAGCCCTTGAGCAGCCCACCGAAGTTCAGCAGACCTGGATTCAGGCACAGGACCAACCGGCAGCGGT
>JAGRJL010000641.1 GCA_020442775.1 Lysobacterales bacterium
GACCTCTATCCCGATCAGCCGATCAGCCAGCTGCCATGGCTCAGCGCGCTGTGGCTGGTGCAGGGCCGGGCCCAGGCGACGCCCGCCGAGTCAGCTGCCGAACGCCGTCAGCGACATGCCTGGACCGGCCTGCGCGAGGCCCTGACGAAGGCCGATGCGCTCTACCCCGCGGACCGGGTGATGGTCTGCCACGAAGAGCTGATCGATCTGGTCGAACAACGCCGGCCCGATCAAGGCTGGTGTCTGGATCTGCACGACGTCAACGACGACCTGGAACCGTCACTGCCGGCGCGCTATGACTGGGTGCTGGCCACCAGCCCCGAGGATCTGGCGCTGCTGCGCCACCCGCGCCGGCTGCTGATTGCCAACGGTGCCAGCATCGGCGGTGCCTGTCAGCCTTCGTCGGCAAGGCCCCCCAGACTGCTGTTCGTCGGCAACGGACGCTATCCGCCCAACCGGGAGGGTTTGCGCAACTTCCTGGCCCAGGCCTGGCCGCCGATCAAGGCTGCGCTGCCGGATGCACAGCTACAGGTCGCCGGAATGGACCCGGCCACCTGCAGGACCATCTGTCCTGATCATGGACCCGATCTGGTCGCGCTTGGCAACTGCGCTGACCTGGCAGCGCTCTATCGCCAGTGCAGTCTGACCATCAATCCGCTGACCGAGATTCGCGGCAGCGCACTGAAAGTGGCCGAATCGCTTGCCGCCGGGCGGGTCTGTGTCAGCACCGAAAGCGGCGCCCGCGGATTTGATGAGCGCCCTGCAGGGCTGGTCCGGGTCGCGACGGTGAGCGAGATGACTGACCCGATCTTGCAGCTGCTGGTCGACGACAGACGGCGCTGGCAGCTGGAGCAGCCCGACCCGGCGCTGCTCAGGCAATGGTCCTGGTCCACCCAGGCGGCGCGACTGGGCACCGCGCTGGACTCGCCCCCCGGCACTGCAAAAGGCTACGAATCGGGTATCCAGCCCGAGGCCCCGCTCATGTACTCTGCTGAGGTGGCTTCAGGGGAAGGCCTTGGATCAACTCTACGAACAGATTGCTGACTTCTATGACGTCGACATGGGTGGCAACATGGCCTTCGACGACGTCACTTTCTGGGTTGATCGCTGTCTGGCGCTGGACGGCCGGGTGCTGGAGCTGGGCTGCGGCACCGGCAGAATCAGTCGCGCACTGTGGGAAGCCGGGGTAGACCTGATTTGCCTGGACCGTTCACCGGCGATGCTCAATCGGCTCATTCAAAACCTGCCCGAGCGACCGCCGCTGGTTCGCGCCGACATGATCGATCTGCCCTTTCGTGGCGGCTTCGACGTGGTGCTGTGCCCCTACAGCCTGATCACCACCGTGCTCACCGGTAGCGCGCGGCGCAAGCTGGTGGGCGATCTGTTTCAGCTGCTGCGCCCGGGCGGCCAACTGCTGATCGACTGCTTCATCCCGCAGCCGATTCCCACCGACGACCAGTTTCACCTCAACTACGATCGCGCATTCGGCCAGGGTCGGCTGCGCCGCTGGACCCGGATCATTCCGCAGAGCAAGCAGGTCAATCACGTCGAGCGGCGTTATCAGAAGATTGCTGCGGATGGCTCGATCGAAAACACCATCAATACCCGTGAACTGGTCGCCCCGCTGGACCCGTCCGAGCTGGACCTGCTGCTGCATGGTGCCGGCTTCGAGGTCAGCGCCACCGCCTGGGACTACGGACGCAAGTTCGGCCCCAAGGATGCGCAGTTTGTGGCGATGACCGGGGTTCGCGGATAGCCCGCATATTTCATGAGTGTTCGTAGCGAGGGCGTCGGAGAGCTGCAGTGGTGCGGTCCGCGGACTGGAAATCGATGAAGGCGTACTTGAACAGTACGTTGAGTCGATGGGAGGGAGCAGATCGCGCCACCGCTGCTCTCCGGCGGCCGCAGTAGAAGAGTCATGAAATGTGCGGGGTCGCTCCAGACCTCCTTGTTGTACCAACTGCCAAAGCTGGCCCTGATCTCGCGGACGCCCTGACCAACCCGCCAGCGCGGCCACAGCTTCGCCTGGCCGCATTCCAGATTCGCTTCGTCCAC
>JAGRJL010000642.1 GCA_020442775.1 Lysobacterales bacterium
GTACGCACCAGATATTCGCCACGCTGCAGGTCCCCACCTGCCCAGTCCACCTGCGCCTGAACCGGCGGATAGTGCTGATCCAGCGCGCTGTTGCTGCGCCACCAGGCAAGGGCGATCAGGCAACCGACGGCCAGCACCAGCAGCCCCAGCAGGCCGGCACTCCACTTCAGAAGCTTCTTCACCATGCGCGCCCCTGCGTATAGAACACCGCAGATGCTATTCGAGTTGCCGGTGCAAAAACAGCCGGAATCAATCCGGCGGCGCGCAGCTCGGTCGACCCGGCGCCATCAGCGCGTCGTGAACCGCCGCCGAGAGCTTGTTACCGCTCCGGCGCAGGGTCTGATAGGCACTGATACAGCTGGAAGGACAGCACTGGCTGCTGCGGCTGGCGCTGCAGCGAGGCAGCGCGGCAATGCAGCGATCCATTTTGCCCGCATCGCCGCTGGCGCAGGCCAGGAAGCGTTCGGAGCAGACCGCCAGCTGGCTCTCGCTGACCATCGTGAAGTCGGCGGGTGACCGTGTGCGCGCGGCACTGCCCGCTGCCGGCGCTGCGCGCCGCTCCTTGGGAAACTGGCGCAGCCACTGCCGCAGCTGCGCCGCGTCGGCGTCACCATCCAGCTTGGTGCCCTGCTGTCCGGCACAGGGCTGATCCTGAAAACCGACCGAGCCATCGGCCTTGGTGCAGCGGTAGATCTGGCCAGGGGCGGCGGAAGCCACGCTGAGCGACAGCACGAGGGCGGCAAAGAGCATCGACGGCACTCCGGCGCGCGCGGAGATCGCGCGCCCCCAAGCTTAACCGCGCCCACCTTGCCGAAGGTGAACGCAGTCGCCGCTTCTTGTGCGTTGATCCGGATCAGTCGGCGTAACCGGGACTGCGCCGATCCAGCATCCGCTTCAAAGCCGGCCAGGCCAGCTGGTTGGCCATCATCTTCGACAGTTCCGGATGGTTGCCCTGCGCGGCTGTTTTGGACTCGATGCCATCCATTACCGGGTGCGGCACGGCATCGCCCAAAGCCGACAGGGTAGCCACCTGCATCGCGCAGGCGCGCTCCAGGAAGTAAATCCGCAT
Organism: Lysobacterales bacterium; assembly: GCA_020442775.1. Classification (GTDB taxonomy): domain Bacteria; phylum Pseudomonadota; class Gammaproteobacteria; order Xanthomonadales; family SZUA-5; genus SZUA-5. The sequence continues at coordinate 1,070 of JAGRJL010000642.1, forward strand.
GAAGGCCTCGGCAATGGTCGGGCCCAGCGCCAGGGTGCCGTGATTCCACAGCAACATCAGCTCCTTGTCGCCCAGATCGGCCTGCAGCCGCGGCCGCTCGTCGTGATCGACCGCCACCCCTTCATACTCATGCCAGGCCAGCTGTTCGCGCACCAGCAGGGCGGTCTGATTGAGCGGCAGCAGCCCGCGCGGATCGGTCGCCACCGCAGTGCCGGCCACGGTGTGCAGGTGAATCACGCAGTGGGCATCGTGACGGATCTGATGCACCGCAGAATGAATGGTGAATCCCGCCGGATTGACCGGGAACGGCGACTGATCGATCTTGTTGCCGGCCAGGTCCACCTTCACCAACGACGAGGCGGTAATCTCTTCGAACAACATCCCGTAGGGATTGATCAGGAACTGATCTTCGGTGCCCGGCACCCGCGCCGAGATATGGGTAAAGATCATGTCATCCCAGCCGTAATGCGCGACCAGGCGATAGCAGGCGGCGAGATCGGTGCGAACCTGGCGTTCGGCATCACTGACAACAGCGGCATTCATTGACTTCTCCCGGGATAGATGACCGGCCTATCATGGCCCAGCTTCCCTGCAGGCGCAGTCACCTATGCGACAACGATGGAAAAGAGCGCGCTGACCCGCGGCTGGGAACGCGCCCTGGCCGAAAGCGAGGTGTTCCAGCATCTGCCGGTTGCGGCTCAGGACGAGCTGATTGAGCGCGCGTCGCTACGCTGGCTGGCCGACGGCGAATGTCTGTTTCACCGCGGCGATCCGGCCGACGGCTGGTATTGCCTGCTGGAGGGTGCGCTGAAGGTCAGCGGGGTCAGCGCGGAAGGTCGCGAGCTGGCGCTGATCTATCTGGAGCCCGGCAGCTGGTTTGGCGAGATCTCGCTGTTCGATGGGATGCCGCGCACCCACGACAACTACGCGCACGGCGACTGCGTCCTGCTGCTGTTGCCCAAGGCCCAGTTTCGCCTGCTGCTGCAGCAGCACAGCAGTCTCTACGAGGCGCTGATGCAGATGCATTGTCAGCGGTTGCGGATGCTGTTTGCGGCAATCGAGGATCACAGCCTGGGCACCCTGGAACAGCGCCTGCTGCGCCAGCTGAGGAATCTCGCCCGCAGCTACGGCGTGAGCGAAGCCGAGGGGGTGCGGATTGACTTCAGGATCAGCCAGGAGGGGCTGGCCCAGCTGGTCGGCGGATCGCGCCAACGAGTCAATCTGGAGCTGAAGCGGATGGAGGGTGCGGGCCTGCTGCTGCAGCGTGGAGGGCAGCTGATCCTGCGCAAGGCTGCGCTGGCTGGCTGATCTCGCGCTCGTGAGTTGGCCAACGATCCTGCTACCTTTGCCCTGAACAAGAAGGCCCGGGGACTGAAACATGCGTGCTTACCTGCTCCAGCGCTACGGTGGACCCGAACGCACTGAGCTGAGCGACCTGCGCAAGCCGGTGCCGCGGCCCGGTCAGGTGCTGATTCGGGTACGCGCCGCCGGCCTCAATCCGGTTGACTACAAGATTCGCGAAGGCAAGCTGCGGGCAATCAACCGCTATCGGTTGCCGGTGATCCTGGGTAACGAACTCGCTGGCGATGTGGAGCTGCCGGGCGCCGGGGTTTCTGGCTTCAGCAAGGGCGATCGGGTCTACGCTCGGGTGGCCAAGGATCGCCTTGGTGCCTTTGCCGAGTACGCCTGCGTGGAGGCTGATTTGATCGCAATGATGCCGCACTCGTGCAGCTACGAGCAGGCGGCAGGGGTGCCCTTGGCCGGTCTGACCGCGCTGCAGTGCCTGCTCGATGAGCTGGGGGTGAAGCCGGGCATGAAGCTGCTGATCACCGGCGGCGCCGGCGGGGTCGGCTGCTTTGCAATCCCGTTGGCCAAGTGGCTGGGCGCCGAAGTCACTACCACCGCCTCGCCGCGCGGAGCCGATCTGGTGCGCGAACTGGGCGCCGACGCGGTGATCGACTACACCAGCGAAAACCTGGGCGACTACGCACGCCGCTTTGACGGAGCGCTCGATCTGGTCGGCGGCGATCTGCAGCAGGTTTTCAACAGCGTGGTCAGCGGCGGACAGGTGGTCAGCATCGCCGCGATGCCGGAGCCCAGGACCGCCGAGCTGGATCTGAACAAGGGCTGGCAGCTGCGCACCCTGTTCTGGCTGATCAGCTATCGCTTGCGCAAGCAGGCCGCGCAGGCCGGAGTTCACTATCGCTACAAGTTCATGCACCCCAGCGGCAGCGAACTGGCTGAACTGACTCAGCTGATCGACGCCGGCACTCTGCCGGTGAAGATCGACCGCAGCTTTCCCTTCGAGCAGATCGATCAGGCCTTTGCCTATCTGGAAAGCGGTCGCGCCAAGGGCAAGGTGGTGGTCAAACTGTAGTCCCGCGAGGCAAGCCGGCATCCTGAGGTGCTGCCAGTGCGCTGGCGTGAGTTCCCACGCGGGGATGCGCCGCGGCGGCCAGGGTTGCGCGATGATCCGCGGAGGCGGGTCGGCCGGCTGGAAATCGGCCAGCCTTGCCCCCAACTCCTGGACCTTCATGGCGTTCCCATAGGACACCCTTGAGCGAAAGCCCCAGCATCCGCCGCAGCCTTGCCGGCGTCTTCGACTATAGCCAGCGCGCGGTCGGCCTGGTCTGGCAGACCAGTCGTCCGCTGACCCTGGGTCTGGCCAGTCTGACCGTGCTCGCCGGGCTGCTGCCGGCCGCGATCGCGCTGGTCGGCGCCCGACTGGTGGATGCAGTAGTCGCGGCCATGGGCAGTGCCGATCCGGACACGGCCTTCTCAGCAGTGCTGGGCTGGGTGCTGCTGGAAGGACTGCTGGTGGCGGCACTGGCCGCGGCACAGCGTGGTCTGAGCCTTTGTCAGTCGCTGCTGCGCTCCAGTTTGCC
>JAGRJL010000643.1 GCA_020442775.1 Lysobacterales bacterium
CCCCATTTGATAGCCAGGACCGGATCCAGTTCATTTGCACCGACCCTTCGTAGTCGCCGTAAACACACCAGCGTTGCGTCGCGTCTCGGAGATCCAGTTTCCAAATTAGCCCATTGGCGCACTCGACCCACCGGATGCCTTCCTTTTCAAGCCACTGCCCGTAGAGACGCTCGAGAAGTCCCAGCTTTCGAGGAAGTGGCATGTGACGAAGCAACCTCAGCAACCACGGTAACGCAGCAGTCGCCGGGTAGATTCCGCTTCGAACCCCTGGAAATTCACTCATCCGCGACAGGCAGAATCTCCGCCAATCAATGCGGGCCCGCGGATGAAAAGCCAAACCGCCCATGCCAAGCCACCGAACTGGGCGAGCAACGCGGGTGCGATCCACCATGGATGTCGCACGTGGAAACGGGTCATGACCGAACGAAATGGTGCAACACCGAGCTGAATCCACCATCCCTTCGGCCGCGTACGCAGCAGGAAGTAATACATCCCCACAGCATGCCCTGGGGAGGCGGTTCGCAGGTGATCTCCGTAGCTCCGCGTGCCTCCGCGCTCGGCGCGCAGGTGATGTATCGTCGCATCCGGTGCAAATGGGAAGCGCCAGCCCGCCTTATGGGCACGATGAGCAAACTCTGCCTCGAAGCGATAGGCGACTCTTATGAATCGTTCATCGAATCCACCCAGGGCCAGTGCCGCTTCACGTTGAACCGAAAAGTTGCCACCCATGAACTCCTCGACAAAGCCGGGCAGAGACGATGCCATTCGGTCAACTGGTCGGCTGCTGTCCAGATGCCAAGGTTGCAGCACTCTCCCAGCAATCAGCATCCGATCCCGTTCTGGTCGTGTCGCATCGTCATGAGCGGCGCGATGCGCTGCGATTAGCCCGTTTTGAGGGATGATGTCATCATCGAGAAACAACACAACTTCGCCGCGCGACTCTGTTAGCCCGACATTCATGGCTCGAGTGATGCTCGGTGTCGCTAAGCGGATCCAGCGTACCAATCCTCCTTCGACCAGCGCCGAAAGCGTCGCATCGGTCTCCGGTTCATGTTCCGGAGTCTGGTCGATCAACAACAGCTCAAACGGGGGCTCGGCCAGCGCAAGTACCGCGCGAACCGATTCAACCATCACGGATTCCCGACCATAGGTCGGAAAGACCACACTAATGCGAGAACCTACGCCTGTTGTGTCCACGAACCTAGAGCCAGCTCCGCGCGAGTCCATACAAACTTCGAAGATGCCAGGGTCTCAGGCGCAACGCCGAGCGGAAGTAGCGTCTCGCCAGTTCGGGGTCACGACCAACGATGCACCGACCCAAGAAATAGAGATATGCGGCTTCGCGACCAATGCGCGAAGTTGAGCTCATTTCGCTCCGCTTGGACGAGATCGAAGGAATGCGAATGGAGTCCATGATAGTGCGCTCCGAATCCGGACCATCATTACGCCGCGCCCTGGCCAAACGTACCGCCAATGAGCAGAATTGGGCCTGAAGCGCGACGCGATTTGCGGAAATCCCTGTTGGGGACAAATGCGATTCATACAGAACATCATCTACGACACCCACTGACCCTACTTCCACCAGGCGCAGCCAGAGATCAATGTCCTGAGCCACCACAAACGGTTGGCGGTACCCTCCGACTGCTCGGTACGCCGTTGCACGCATCATCACGCTTCCGTGGTGACTGGGACCGTGGGCGACATGATGGCTCGGCACGCGCAGTGACCTGTCGAGGACTTCCGCGGCAATTGTGCTTTCGAAGGCGACTTCCCCGTACAACCCGATGTTGCGCGTGTGACAGGACACCATGCTTGCGCCTGGATGGTGTTCCATCCACTGGGCCTGCGTCTTTAACCTACGTGGTAGCGAACGATCCCCCGAATCCTGCCGTGCGATAAACTCGCCCCGTGCCTCCGTGCAGCCAAGGATCAAAGCCTCAGTCAAACCAAGGTTGCGCGGCTGGCGCAGCACTTTCAGACGAGAATCTATTTTGGCGTAGCGCGCGAGCCGGTCAGCAGTTCCGTCGGTTGAGCCGTCATCAACGACTATGAATTCCAGATTCACGCTGTCTTGTGTTAGCACGCTGTCAACAGCGCGCCCCAACTCCTCGCCGCCGTTGTGCACCGCCATCACTACGGAGATTAGCGGTGAATCAGCTAGCAATGTCACCTTGCTCGAATCGCACGCAGTCGCTCGCTTAGACGGACCGCACGTTGCCAGCCCAATAGCGCCCGAAGGACTCCGAATGAGCCGATCTGCCAGCGACGCTCGAGCGAAAGACGCTGGACCAACGAGTACAGTCTTTCTGCATCGTCTATAAGACCCCGGGCGCCAGCGATCCGCGCCATCATGAACAAACTTCGGACGAAGCCGCGAAACTCTTCGCACTTCGTGTCGACCGCGCCGTCAAGGGCATGCTGGCAAACGCGCCTGAACGCCCAGAGACGATCTTGCAACGCCTTATCGTCGTGTACCCAGGCACTATGCAGCCGATCCTCGGCATGACTCCTATGCAAGTTGACATCAATGTCACAAAAGTGGACCGGGATTCCTAGCGCCGCCGCACGACAATCGTATTCCCAGTCTTCAAGTTGCCGCCTTGGTGCCCACGGCCCCATGCGATCGAGTGCTGCGCGACGGTACAGTGGATTCGACGTGTCCCAGAATCGACGCTCCAAGACAGCCGGAAAGAGATGACGAGTAGGTCGCCCGCTCCAGACTTCCGGGCAAAGGCGACGAATCCCGTTGTGTTCCAATAAAGTACGGCCATAGGCGATGCCCGCTTCGGGGTCGCCGAGCAAAGCCGTGACCTGGACGCGGATCTTCCCGTGGAGCAGCAAATCGTCGCTGTCGAGGAACTGCACGAACTCGCCGCGTGAGAACTCTACGCCTGTCTGGCGAGCTGCCCCCGGTCCGCCATTCGTCCGACGCGCCAAGAACACGATGCCCGCGTGATCCTTGACCAATTGTTCAACGACCGCCGCCGTATCGTCGGTTGAACCATCGTCAACAACGATGACCTCGATCGGTCTCCAGTCCTGTGCCAAAACGTT
>JAGRJL010000644.1 GCA_020442775.1 Lysobacterales bacterium
CGCCTGGACTACCGCTGGTGGCGGGCGCGGGCGCTGGTCGATGCGAACCTGGGCAACGTTGACGCGGCGCTGGCAGGCTTGAGCAGTGCCGAAAAGATCGCCCAGCAGAGCGCGGACCTGGTCGCACAGATCGACAGCCGGCTAGAGCGCATTGACCTGTTGATCGAAGCTGGCTCCCACTCAATCGCCGCCGGTCAGGTTGAAAGCTGCGCAGCGCTGATCGCCCAGCTGAACAACCAGGTGATCGGCGAAGATCTGCGGCGCGCATGGAGTCTGCTCCGGCGGCGCTTGAGCGAGCTGCAGATGGATCTGGCTGCGGCCAATGGGTCGCCCTCCGAACACCACCTAAGCCTGCTGACACAGCTGGACCGGGAAGCGACCGACGCGTTGATCGGCCCAACCGACGACGCTGCCGACCCGGTGGCCGCCGAACTCAGGCGCTCCCTGCGCCTGGTCCGCGAGCGGCTGGCCAGCGCGCCGCCGCAGGCGCAGGGCCCGCTGCTGGAGGAAATCCACGTCCTCAATACCCGATTGGCAGTCTCCGGCGGCCCGGTTGACGGCAGGCAGCCGGCTTCCCGCTTCGGCGTAGCCGAGTTTCCGCTGCCCCTGCCGGCGGGCGTATCGGTGCTGCGGTTCTTCGTCAGCCAACGCGCGGTTTATCGCTGGCAGTTTCAGGATCAGGACATCCGCTTTGACGTTATCGAGCGCGATGGTGAACTGGACGCGATGCTGACCGAGTTCCGGCTCAGTCTGGTTGATAGCAACGGCTCGGGCAGTCCGGTAGTCGCCGATAATCTTGGCCAGTTGTTGCTGGGCGACATCGATCCACCGGCAAACGGTCGGCTGATCGTCGTCGCTGACCGACAGCTTTGGGCGATTCCCTTTGCCGCGCTAAGAACCCGCGACGCCCGTTATCTGGTCGAAGCAGCCGCCCTGGAGTACGCGCCCTCGCTGGCCAGCATGTCGCTGTCAGCCGAACCGGCGGCGATAGCGTCGATGGCGATCTTTGCCGACCCCGAATCCGGGGAAACGCGGAGCGGGGCCGAGCAGCCGCGCCGTGCACTGCCACACGCGCGGATCGAAGCGGCGCAGCTCACTCAACTGTTGCCGGACGTGAGCACCGCAGTGATCGGCGCCGACGTCACCGCCGAACGCTTCCTTGCCAGCCTCGCTGCGTCGACTTCGGCGGTGCATTTTTCCGGCCACGGCAACTTCGATTTCCAGCGTCCAGAGCGCGGCGGCCTGTGGCTGG
>JAGRJL010000645.1:0-731 GCA_020442775.1 Lysobacterales bacterium
TCGGCGCTGTCGGCCAGCCTGTCGGCGATTGGCGGGATGTACGAAGACAACCTGTACCTGTCGACCCTGTATGAATACCTGGACACGCCCAGCCCCGGTCGCGATTCGGCGCCGGGATCGTTGCAGGGACCCCAACCTGGTGACGGCATCCGTTTCGAACGGGTCAGCTTCCGCTACCCGGGCGCGGAACACGACGCGCTCAGCGAGATCAATCTGCACCTGGCACCCGGTCAATCGCTGGCGCTGGTGGGCGAGAACGGCTCCGGCAAGACCACCCTGATCAAGCTGCTCACCCGACTCTACAGCCCGCGCACGGGAAGGATCCTGCTGGACGGCCTCGACCTGCAGCAGTGGGACGCGGCCGCCCTGAAACGCCGGATCGGGGTGATCTTTCAGGATTTCGCCCGCTATCAGCTGCCGGTGGGCGAAAACATTGGCGCCGGCGATGTGGATGCCTTTGAAGACCGCCAGCGCTGGCAGGATGCGGCCAATCAGGGCATGGCGCTGCCCTTCATCGAGGACCTCCCCGAGGGCTTCGATACCCAGCTGGGCAAGTGGTTTGCCAAGGGTCGTGAACTGAGCGGTGGTCAGTGGCAGAAGATCGCCCTGTCGCGCGCCTTCATGCGCCACGGCGCCGACATCCTGGTGCTGGACGAACCGACCGCGGCAATGGATGCAGCCGCGGAGGCCACCATTTACGAGCATTTCCGCCAGCTCACCGCCGACCGCAT
>JAGRJL010000645.1:843-2305 GCA_020442775.1 Lysobacterales bacterium
CACTATGCGCGGCTGTTTTCGCTGCAGGCGGCCGGCTATCAGTAGGGCCTTTTTACAAGCGAAGCAAGAATCAGACTGTTCCTGTGGGGGAGGCAATCCAGACTGTGGCGACTCCCCTTCAAGGACAGTCGAAATGGCACAGTTTCTGTTTTTGCACGGCAGCTGGCACGGCGCCTGGTGCTGGTACAAGGTACTCGCGCAGATGGCCGAACGCGGGCACCAGGCGCGTGCCATAGACTTGCCTGGGCGCGGCCGCACGCCGGCTGCGCCCGCGCTGGTGGGTCTGAAGCGCATGGTCGACGCGGCGCAGAATGCGCTTTTTGCGGAAGGAAAGACCACCGTGGTCGTGCACAGCCGCAACGGGATCGTTGCTTCGGCCCTGGCCGAGCGGGTGCCGGAGGCGATAGCGCGGACGATCTATCTGGCCTCGTTCATGCTGCCCAACGGCCGCCGGGTGCTCGACTATCTGCCCGACCGCGACTCGCTGCTGCCCGGAAATGTGCAGATCGGGCGCATCGGGCTCTGGGATTGGCTGGACCCGGCAATCTATCAGCCTGCGCTATACGCGGACTGCGCCGCCGAAGACATCAGCCTCGCCCGCACCCTGCTGGTTCGCGAGCCTCTGCGCCCGGCGCTCACCCGACTGCGGCTGAGCCCCGCGCGCTACGGGCAGGTGCCGCGGTCTTACATCCGCCTCAGCCAGGACCGCGCTGTGTCTCCGGCGCTGCAGGACCGGTTGCTTGCCGACACGGCGGTCGATCGGGTGGAGACCCTGCACGGCAGCCACTCGGTCTATTTCTCGCAGCCACAGGCGCTGAGCGAGCTGATCATCGACCTGGCTGAATGACCTGCACACCCCGCTTGAAATGGTCGATCCCGACCCTAGCTATAGCTCAGCGGCGGAACTCACCGCCAACCAGATAGCAGGAGTGCCAACATGACCTTCAATCGCATTCATTTGCCACAGAAGAGCAACTTCCAGAATGAGATCCAGCAGTTCTTCGACAAGTTTCTGAACAACGACGAGAACGATCAGTCCAGCGTGGTCACCGCTCACTGGGCGCCGCGCGTGGACATCAGCGAGGAGCCGCAGCGCTTCGTGATTCACGCCGACATCCCGGGTGTCGATGCCAAGGACATCGAGATCCACATGGACAAGGGTGTGCTGACCATCCGCGGCGAGCGTAAGCAGGAGACCAAGGAAGAGGACAGCAAGTTCACCCGGATCGAGCGCCAGCACGGTGTCTTCTACCGCCGTTTCGCACTGCCCGACAGCGCGGACGCCGAAGGGATCACCGCCAAGGGCAAGCACGGGGTGCTGGAAATCGTGATTCCGAAGCGGCCCGAGTCCACGCCGCGGCGGATCTCGGTTCAGGACTAGCAGGTAGTTCGACCTGCAGATGTCCCAGCAGGGCAACGGTTCGAAGTCGGGGCCCGCGTGCAGTTGCCGCGGGCCCTTTTT
>JAGRJL010000646.1 GCA_020442775.1 Lysobacterales bacterium
CTGGCACTGGCTACTGGAACTGACCCCGCCGCATGGCCCAGCGCCGACGGCCCACTCACGACAATGACTCAAGGAGACTGTATGGACTGGTACCTGAAGGTAATCAAGCAATACGCCGTGTTTGACGGCCGCGCAGGACGCCAGGAGTTCTGGATGTTCATCCTGATCAATCTCCATTGGCCTGAGCGTGGTCGAGGGCATCATCGGCCTCAACGGGATCCTGAGTGGCTTGTATTCACTCGCAGTGCTGCTTCCCACCATTGGGGTTTCGATCCGCAGACTGCACGACACCGGCCGCCCNNGGCTGGTGGCTGCTGATGTGTTTCGTGCCCATCATCGGGATCATCGTGCTGATCATCTTCTATGCCCAGGAAGGTCAATCGGGCAGCAATCAATACGGCGCCAGTCCACAAGGCGCCTGATCGTCACCGCGTCCGGCGTCGCTATCGGCGGCGTCGGAGCGACCTCCAAGCACCCGGCGCGATCCCGCAGCACCCAGCACCTCCAGCACTTGCCCCCTCCCCACGCAACCGCTAGCGTCTGAGCTTCTTCGGCAGCCGGTGCGGACCCTTGCGCGCGAGCAGCTTCGCCCTGCATCGGACTCTTCTGGTCTCGATCCTGACGCTCCAGCTGTTGCTGTGCGCGCCGTTGCTGGCGCAGCCGAGCGGCATTTCCGGGTCCTGGTACGATCCGGAGCGCAGCGGCGAGGGATTCGTGATTCAGGTCATCGGCGCGCACGAGGCGCTGGTGGTGTGGTTTACCTACGACCTGACCGGGGAGCAACGCTGGTACATCGGCCAGGGCAGCTTCGACGGCACCAGCATCCTGATCGACCAACTGCTGGTGACCGAGGGCGGTCGCTTCGGCAGCGCCCTGGACCCGTCAACAATCACCCGGATTCCGACCGGCAGCCTGGGGCTGCATTTCACCAGTTGCACCGAGGCGACAGCCGAATATCAGGTTGGCGATATCACTGGCCAGCTCAATCTGACCCGGCTGAGTATTCCTGCCGCCATCCCCTGTGGCGAGCCCGTGCCGGCCACCGAACTGAGCGGCTTGGGCGGCACCTGGTTTGACGTCGACCGCTCGGGCGAAGGACTGCTGCTGGAGGTGCTGGATGAACAGCGGCTGCTGGCCTACTGGTTCAGCTACACGGTCGACAGTCAGGCGCTGTGGCTGATGGGCATCGGAACCCGGCAGGACCAATTCTGGCAGTTCGATCGGGTTTTCGGCGCGCGCGGAGGGGTGTTCGGTCCCGGTTTCGACCCGTCCGCCGTCGAACTGGTGGATTTCGGTCAAGCCCAGCTGGCGCTGGACTGCAGCACCGGGATCTGGCGCTACAGCGCTGACGCAGCGGAGTACGGCAGTGGCGTCCATGTACTGACCCGGCTGGCAGCGATCGACCAGCTCGATTGCCGAATCAC
>JAGRJL010000647.1:0-2678 GCA_020442775.1 Lysobacterales bacterium
ATTTTGGTCTGGCACATGGCGCGAGGAGCAAGGCATGGCTTTGCCTATGGCTGCGACGAGCAACGCAGCAGTCAGGGAAAAGACGCTGAAATAGTTCAAGGAACCATTGCGGTTCGCCACGCTAGTGCGGCCGTGCTCTGCCTTGAACGGTGTGTTCGCGTCGGGGGGTGGTCCCCAACTGCAGTCCGGCGCCGCTGAGCAGGGCGGTGAGCCGTTTGCCGGCGCTGAAAGCCCGGCGCAGTTTGACCGGCGCGCACCAATCCCCGAGGCGTTCGGTAGCGGTACCGTTCAGCCCGGACTGCAGCGCAGCGAGGATGCCCAGGAATGCGCACTCGTCTTCGCTGACCCAGTGTCTGCAGGGGCGCAGGAAGCAGAGCGGTTCTTCGCTGCAGGGATTCAACGCCTGCATCAACTGCTCCAGCGCGGCGGCCCCATCAGGTATCCCCAGCCGGGTAAAGCCGCCGAGCAGCAGCCGTTGGCGCCAACCAGGCAGCGACCGGTGCAGCACCCACTGCCGAGAGGCCCACAGCACAAATTGCTGCGGGAAGCGCAGGTCGTCGAAATCCACCGCTGCCATGACCGTCTCCTGGGAAGGATCTTCATAGTAATGATAATCATTCGCATTAAAGGATCGCAAGAGTGGCGCATTGCTACGGCGCAGCGGTTACCCTAGCCGCCTTTCGACAGGCCGAGCCGCGAATCGTGACCGTGACCTTGTGCAAGGTGGAACAAATCCCCGAAGCCGGCGCGCTGGAGGTGGATGCCCCGGATGGGCTGGACACGTTGGTGCTGATGCGTTTTGGGGAGCAGGTATACGCCTATCTGAATGTCTGTCCGCATGCAGGAAGACCGCTGAACTGGGCCCCCGGCAAGTTTCTGCTCGCCCATGGTCAGCTGGTCTGCGCCGCGCACGGTGCGGCGTTCAAGCCCGAGGACGGCAGCTGCATTGGCGGCCCCTGCCGAGGGGAAAGCCTCACCGCCATTCCGATCACCATTGAGGACGGCGAGGTGCGGCTGGCGCAGTCCGCCGGTTGAGCGGCGATTCGAGTTTGGCACTGCGCAGCCAGGCGGGTCGATTTGCGACCTTCTGACGGCATCAATAGTCATTAACACGCAGCGGGTTACTCTATGGACCTGAGGATTCGCCGAGCACATCGCGGGTGCCGCGAGAAGCGTTTGGAGGATCGCCAGACCCTTGGGCCGCTTGCTGCCTGCGCCGCGACCAGAATGGAGACTGCCATGCCCCTGCTCCGTCCCGCCATCCTGCTTGGCCTGATTCTCACGATGGGTGCGCCAGCCGGCGCCCAGGATCCGGTCAGCGAGCCTGCCCAGGACCCGGTCGTCACCGAATCTGCCGCCCCCTCGGCGGCGCCGGAGAATGCATTGGCCAAGGCGGCCGAGGACGCCGCGTTGCCCGCGGTCGTGGACGAGCCCAGCGCAGCGGAGGCGGACGCCGCCAGCGGATCGACGGACGCTCCCAGTGCGTCGGAGCAGGCGCCAGTTCAAATCCAGCCTGAGGCCGAAGCCGCCGACAGCGCCGCGCCGGCCGAGGCTGGTTCGGCTGCAGAGCGGGTCACCGAGGCAGCGGACGGCTCATCAGCGCAGGACCCGGCCAGCCCGGCAACGCAATCCCAGGCCAGCGTCGCTGATACGTCGGCGGACGCGCCCGCCGGTACTGACCCAACGACGACTGACCCGAACTCGACGGAGACCGAGATTCCCGGTGCCTTCGGGGTGCTCGACCCCAATCGCCTCAACGCCTTCCTCGACGGCATGGTCGAGGCCTCGATGCTGCAATACCACCTGCCCGGCGTGGTGGTCTCGGTGGTCGAGGGCGACCAGTTGATCAGCAGTCGCGGCTGGGGCTTTGCCGATCTGGAGAAGCGCCAGCTGGCCAGCCCCGCGACCAGCCTGTTCCGGGTCGGGTCGGTGTCAAAGGTGGTGACCGCCACCGCGCTGATGCAACTGGTGGAGCGCGGTCAGCTGGACCTGGAACAGCCGGTCAGCCGCTATCTGGATCCACCGCCCTTCCCCGGCGCCGATCGGGTGACGGTCAATCATCTGCTGACCCACCGGGCGGGCTTCGAGGACGGCTACGTGGGTCACTTTGTGGCCGATGATGCGGCCTCGGACTACACCCTGGAGGACTATGTGGCCCGCTTTGCGCCGGCTCAGGTCCGTGAACCGGGCCAATTCAGCTCCTACAGTAACTACAGCCTGGCAACCCTCGGGCAGATCATCGCAACGGTCAGCGCCAGCCCCTTTGAGAGCTACGTCGACGATCAATTGCTCGCCCCGCTGGGCATGACCCATTCCAGCTTCCGTGAAGCCGCAGCCCAGATGCCGCCGCGAGACGATTCGCTGCCAGCGGAACTGGCCGAGCAGCGCGCGCAGGGCTACCGCTACAGCGGCGGCCAGCAGCGCCCCAATACGCGCTGGTTCATGCATCGTGGAATGGCGCCTGCCGGCTCGCTGTCCGCCACCGCCGAGGACATGGCGCGCTTCATGCGCATGCATCTCAATGAAGGACGGATCGACGGCGTGCAGGTATTGCGGGCCGAAACCGTGGCGAAGATGCATCAGGAGCTCAGCCGCAATCATCCGGAGGTGGGCGGCAACGCGCACGGATTCTGGGCCAACCAGATCAGCGGCCTGGAGACGCTGGAGCACGGCGGCGC
>JAGRJL010000647.1:2789-3583 GCA_020442775.1 Lysobacterales bacterium
GTGGAACAGTTCCTCGCCAGCCGTGCGCCGGTGGCGCCCACGCTTGCCGGCTTCGCCGAGCGCGCCGAGCCGCTGACCGGCACCTATCGCAGCACCCGCCGCAACTACTCCAAGCTGGAGGCTTCGGGAGGCCTGTTCGATTCCGACACCACCGTTTCAGTGATCGAGCCCGATACGCTGCTGGTGAGCGGTTCCGGTCCGGCCCAGACCTATCACGAGGTGCAGCCCGGCGTATACAGCGCCGATCGCGACGGCAAGCGCATTGCTTTCTCCTCCACCGCCGATGGACAAGCGCAGCGGCTCTATCCCAACTACGGCCATGTGGTGCTGGAGCGAGTGCCCTGGTATGCGCGCACTGATCTGTTCTGGGGAGTATTCGGCAGTCTGCTGTTGCTGTCGGTGCTGCGGATCGCCGGGTTGCGCTTGCGCCGACCGCAGCCGGCCGGCCCGGCCAGCCATAGTGCGGCGGTGATCGGCTATCTGGCCGCACTCGGCTGGGTGGCGTTTGCAATCACCATGATGATGGTCTTTGACCAGCTGTCCGAGCCCGAATCCGAATTGCTGGTGCATTTCCCCAATCAGCTGGCCAACTGGAGCCTGGGGATTGGGCTGGGTGCGGCCGCGCTGAGCGTGCTCTGCGTGGTTCTGACCCCCTGGGTGGTCGGCGGACAGTGGCCCTGGTGGCGACGCTGGCACTTTGCCCTGTTCAGTCTGGCCGCGCTGCTGTCGCTGCCGCTGCTGTGGTACTGGCGCCTGCTCGGTTACCACCTTTATGGCACCGAGTCGGTACTGCT
>JAGRJL010000648.1 GCA_020442775.1 Lysobacterales bacterium
CTTGGACAACAGGTGCGGCCGAGCGCGTGCGGGGCTGGCTTGAGCGGGCGCGACCGATTGCCCATCCATCGCTGAGGAGTGTCGGTGTCGAAAATCTGGGCAGTACTGCTCGGTTGGGTCAGCTGCGGCGCGTTCGTCAATGCCGCAACGCCGCCTGTCGCACCGATCGATATCACCGATCAGCGCGCGCCCGGATTCACCGTCTATGGCAGTCAGGAAGGACTCTCCAACGAGATCTGGAGCACCATTGGCTTCGATCGTGATGGCTACGTCTGGGCCGGCTCGGCTTCGCAATTGGCCCGCTTCGATGGTTACCGCTGGAGACTATGGCCGCTGGCCGAAGCACGCAGTCTGGTCCGCGACAGCTACTCCGCGCCCGGCGGGAATCTGTGGGTGGTTTTCGAGCGCGAAGGTCTGGCTGGCTACGATGGCGAGCACTGGCGGCTGAGCGATCAGCCGGGAGTTATCCATCGCTTCTCGCAAACCCGCGCGGGCGATGGTGGTGAAGTGGGCTGGATTGCCCACGACCATGGGTTTTCCAAACTGCAGCAGGGGCAGTGGGTATCCGATCCGGGAAACCGCAGCTGGCCGGCGGCGCGCGCGGTGGCGATCGCGCAGAGTCAAACGCTTGGCGGTCGCCCCAGCCAATGGGCCAGTGCCATCGGCCATGGCCTTTTTCGACGATGGGCGCAGCCCGATGGCTCATGGGGACCGTGGCTGGTCCATGAGATCGAGGGCTTCGAGGCCAGATACGTCAGTGATCTGATCGTCACTGAAGACCAGGGCCGTGAAGAATTGTGGATACTGACCTACGGCGCGGGCGTTGCCAGGGTCAGGCAGAATGACATCCGGGTCTGGCGCGCGGCCAGCGGTGAACTCCCCAGTGAGGCGATCTACTCGGCGGTGGCCACCCATAATCAGGCCGGTGAGCGTCTCTTGTGGGTCGCCAGTCGAGCCGGTCTGCTGCGCTTTCGCGGTGAGGGCATCTCCGTCTACGACCGCCGCCACGGGCTTCCCTCTGACGCAATTCGGGGGATCAAGCTCCAGCGCGGGGTCGACGGGCTCGATCTGCTGTGGATCGCAACCGAGAACGGCGTAGCCCGCGCTGCGCTCACTGAAAGCCAGTGGCAAACGGTATCGTTGACCGGGGCCCGCGAAAACGGAGTCTTCGGCCTGCTCCTTGAGCCCGACGGCAACGGCGGAGAACGCCTTTGGCTGGGCACGCAGCAACGCGGTCTGCACCTGTTGCATCAAGGGCG
The DNA here is from genome assembly GCA_020442775.1 of Lysobacterales bacterium. Taxonomy (GTDB): domain Bacteria; phylum Pseudomonadota; class Gammaproteobacteria; order Xanthomonadales; family SZUA-5; genus SZUA-5. The sequence continues at coordinate 1,260 of JAGRJL010000648.1, forward strand.
CTGGCGCCGTTTTCAGGCTGCCGACGGGAGTTTGCCTGCTGAAGGGGTTCGCGGGATCTGGTTACTTCCCAACGGGCACGGTGGCGGCTGGCGGTTGGCCGGACTGCATGGGGGCGAGTTGCTCCAGATCAGCGACGATTTGCGATTCTCGCTGCTACCCACCCCGTGGGAAAAGGGTGCGCAGGAAGCCGTCACCGAGGCGATCGCGAGGCAGATAGACGGCAGCTCCGAATACTGGTTTGGGCTGCTGCAAGGTGGCAGCTACTGCTATTGCGAGGAGCGCTGGCAGCAGTTTCTGCCCCAGTCATCCAGCCAGCCCTGGGCAGTGCACAAGTTGCTCGATCAGGTGGATGGCCAGCAGCGCCACTGGTTGTGGGCGGCAACTGATCGAGGACTCGCGCGGCGCGACACGGGTGCATGGGAGCTGCTGGGTACACAGCTGCGGCTGCCGGAAGACAGCTATAGGTCACTGACGCTGGTGCCGCGCGCGGGTCGCTCGGAGCTGTGGATCGGCACCGGACGGCACGGCGTATTGCGGCTGGACGTCAGTGATCCCGAGCAGCCACGTTTGCTCGACGATGACGCTATCCCGCCACCACCCGACCCGACCGTGTACAGCGTGCTGACGGACTCTCAACAACGCCTCTATCTGTGTACCAACAACGGCGCGCAACAGCTTGCGCCGAACTCTGCCGGTGGCTACAGCTCGCGGGTTTACGGCCGCGTGGACGGGATGGTGCACGATGAGTGCAACACCAACTCCCAGTTCGTCGACAGCAGCGATCGCTACTGGGTAGGCACCCTCGGGGGCTTGAGTCTGTTTGATCCGAACCTGGCCATCAGCGCGCGGCCGACGGTACCCAAGGCGCTGCGATTTACCGAGCTGAGGCTGGACGGTCAGTCTGTTGCATTGGACCAGGCGACGCTGCAGCTGCCGCCCGGTACCCGTGAGCTGCGAATCAGCTTCACCCTGCAGTCGCAGATGCGCGAGCGGGAGTCGACCTACCGCAGTCAGCTGGTCGGTTTCGAACCCGAATTCGGGGAGTGGACCAGTGAGCGTTCACGGGCGTTCAGCGGGCTGCCGCCGGGGCAGTACCAGTTCCTCCTCGAAGGCAGGGACTATGCGGGCACCACCAGTGATCGGCAGCGACTGGTCCTGGTGATAGAGCCGCGCTGGTGGCAGCACACCGCGACCCAGCTTGTGCTCGCGGCGCTCACCCTGATCCTGGTTTCACTGCTGGTGATGATCTACAACCGCGGGCTGCGCCATCGGCAGCGCCAGCTCAAGCGGCTGGTGGCGGCGCGCACCGCTGATCTCAACGAAGCCAACCAGAAGCTGGTCGCACTTTCCTATGCCGATCCGCTGACCGGTCTGGCCAATCGCCGCCGCCTGAAGGACGCGATGGACAGTGCCATCGCCCGCGCCCGAACCCTGTCCATGCCGGTGGGCGTGATCGTTCTGGACGTGGATCATTTCAAACCCTACAACGATCATCACGGCCATCTGGCCGGAGACGCGGCCCTGCGTGCGGTTGCCCAGGCGCTCAGCACCGCCACCCGCGAACAGGATCTGGTTGCCCGCTTTGGTGGCGAGGAGTTTGCCTGCCTGCTGACCGATGCCGACCGGCAAACAGTGATCGAAGTGGCCGACCGCATGCGCGCGCTGGTAGAGGCCCTCCCGCCGCGCGCCCTGGGCAACGACACCGACACGATCACCATCAGCGCCGGCGCGCTGAGCCGGATTCCCGATGCCGATGACGACGCCGAGAGCCTGCTCAATGCGGCCGATGCCGCGCTCTACCGGGCCAAGGACGAAGGGCGCAATCGGGTCCGCTTTGCCGAATCGTGACTGCCTCGGAGTGAGGCCCGAGAAACCCACCGCGAACGACCGAAAATGAACTTCCGGCGATGCTCGGCGGTCAGTGCGCCACTGCGGTGGGAGAATTGAGGATGCGAAACGCGACGCTGATTGGTTGGATCTGCACGCTGGCCAGCCTGTGGATGCTGCTCAGACTGGCACTCGGGTTGCCGGCGCCAGGGGTCAGCGCAATGACCGGGCTGATCGGTTTGCGCGACAGCTACGATGGCGGACTGACACTGCTGCTGGGTTTGCTGGGTCTGGTCTTCGGGGTGAGGGCGCTGTGGTGGAAGCGGGTCTGCATCGGAGATCGATGCTCCCTGGACTAGCGCGCTGCGCCACCAATATCCGGATCGGACGCAGCGCCTTCCCTTCAGCGAAACCAGACCCTCGGCAGGGCGTTCACCGAAGCGCGGCGCGCTGGCCTTGCTGCCGCGCAGGCTCCTAGCCCCCGATCAATGGCGGGAGCAGTACCGACTCGGTGCCATAAA
>JAGRJL010000649.1 GCA_020442775.1 Lysobacterales bacterium
GCACCGCAAGGCCGCTGGACAACCCGGGCTTCCGCGCCAATCTGGGGATCAAGGGCGTCATTGATCGCTCCAACAGCGAACTGCCTGATTCCCTGCAGGGCGACTCGGTGACCCCGGAAGTCTCCGGCATTTTCAGCACCACCAGCGCCGACGGTCGCTTTGGTATCGCGCTGACCGGCAGCTACCAGGAACGCGACCTGGGCTTCAACCAGGCCGCGGTGCCGAACGGCTGGCGTGCCTTTGCCGGTGATGAGAACAACTGGGGCACGATTCCGCAGCCGGGTACGCCGGGGTCGGAGAACATCACCAATCGTCCCGGACCCTCGGACACCTATTCGGTGCCGCAGAATCTGGTCTACAGCCTCAACGGTCTGCAGCGTCAGCGCACCAACGGGCAGGTGACCTTCCAGTTCGCGCCGACTGACAACCTCACCACCACGCTGGACTACACCTACTCGCTGAACAAGATCCAGAATCAGCGCAACGAGCTGTCGGCCTGGTTCAACTTCGGCCCCTCGGTGAGTTCCTGGACCGATGGTCCGGTGTCCGGCCCGATCTTCTATTCCGAGACCATCGTCCCGGCAACCGCGGACCTGGCCATGGGCGGTGCCAAGTACGCCACCCGCAACGAAAACAAGTCACTGGGCTTTAACGCAGAGTGGCAGGTCAATGATGTCTTCGGGCTGGTGCTCGACGCGCATCATTCCTCGGCTGAATCGGGTGCAGACAGCCCCTACGGCTCGAACGCGGTGCTGGGCACCGCCGGCTTCTTCCGCGGCACCACCACCGCCAACTTCAGCAATGATTTCCCGGTGCTCAGCGTGGAACTACCGCCCGGGCTGAACGGGATGATTGATCCCTCGGCGATGCTGGTGACCGGCTCCAGCTTCCGCAACGGCTACACCCGCTCGGAAGTCGATCAGGTCCAGGTCAATGGCTACTACGAGTTCGGCGACTATTCGCGCCTGGATTTCGGCGTGGCCGCGACCAATGTCGACAACCGCTCGGCCTTCTCCAACGTGCAGCGCGATACCTGGGGCGGCGCCACCAGTGCCGACGACTATCCGGACTCAGTGTGGCAGCTGGACAGCATTCGCCAGTACTTCAGCAACATCAACGGCAGCAGCAGCCCGGACCTGTTCAATCAGTTCTTCATCTGGGACTTCGAAACCGTCCGCCAGCTGGCTGCCAACGCAGCGGGCGACGAGTCGCTGTATCTGGCTTCGGACGTGTTCACCACCGATCGCCGCACCGAAGAAAAATCGCAGAGCGCCTACCTGCAGTACAGCACTTCCTGGGACACCGCGATGCCGGTCAACGCCTCGCTGGGCGTACGTTTCGAAAAGACCGACGTGACCTCCACCGCGCTGGTGCCGACCGCGACCGGGATCGTCTGGGTCGCCAACAACGAATTCTCGGTGCAGTTCGCAGATCCCGACTTCACCACCCTGCGCGGCAGCTACAACTACACCTTGCCGAGTCTGAACATCACCGTGGAAACCAGCGAGAACACCAAGTTCCGCGCCAGCTACGGCGAGACCATCGGTCGTCCCGGCTGGGGTGATATCCAGGGGGGACAGACCCTCGATCAGCTGGCCCGTATCGACGGCGGCCGCGGATCGCAGGGTAATCCGGGTCTGGAGCCGCTGCTGTCGCACAACTTCGATCTGTCTTTCGAGTGGTACTACGCTGATTCCAGCTACATGGCGATCAGCTACTTCCGCAAGAACATCGACAACTACATCGGGGTCACCACGGTGACCGCGCAGCCCTTCGGGTTGTCCACCCCGGCCAACGGCGTCTACTTCAACGAGGCGGTGGCCAATGGCTGCGGAAGCGCCGATCTGACCTGCATCCGCAACTACATCTTCCTCAACCACGATGGCGACCCGGGCGTTACCCGTGGTCCGGACGATGCCAACGGCAACCAGACCGGCACCATTGCCGGAATCTCTGGCGATCCGATTGCCAACTTCATCATCACCACGCCGGCCAATCAGCGCTCGGCCTCGCTGGACGGACTGGAGTTCAACATCCAGCACATGTTCGGCAGCAGTGGCTTCGGTGTCTCGGCCAACTACACCATGGTCGACTCCAGCCTGGATTACGACAACGCCGATCGCGGCGAGCAGTTCGCGCTGGAAGGGGTGAGTGATTCGGCCAATCTGGTGTTGTTCTACGAGGACGAGAAGTGGAGCATCCGTACCGCCTATAACTGGCGTGACGAGTTCCTCTCCGGCCGCTTCGACGGCACCGGCCTGCCCAACCCGGTGTACACCGAGGCCTATGGTCAGTTGGACGTGAGCGTCGGTTACCAGTGGAACGAGCATCTGTCGCTGCAGGCCGAGGCGATCAATCTGACTGACGAGATCCAGCGTCTGCACGGGCGCACCGACAATCAGGTGCTGTTCGTGACCCAGACCGGCCCTCGCTACATGCTGGGATTGCGCTATAAGTTCTAATCAGGGTTGCCGTGCCGTGCTCGCAACCTGAGCACAATGTGGTGGGAGAAAGCCGCTGACCCCAGCGGCTTTCTCTTGAGCCGATCACAGCCATGCCGGGGCGGAGGCGATGGAGCAGTCGATCAAACAGGTAGTCATCGTCGGCGGCGGCTCCGCCGGCTGGCTGACGGCTGCGCTGATTGCGGCAGAGCACCGCAGCGATCGGCCCGGCAACCTGCAGGTCACCCTGATCGAATCGCCGGATGTGCCGGCCATCGGCGTGGGCGAGGGCACCTGGCCGAGCATGCGCGACACCCTGCGCCGGGTGGGGGTGAGCGAAACCGAGTTCTTTCGCCAGTGCGACGCCTCGTTCAAGCAGGGCACCCGTTTCCGCGGCTGGGTCGATGGCGACATCGGCCATCACTATGATCACCCCTTCGTCCTTCCCGAAGGCTACACCGAGGCCAATCTGGTCGCGCAGTGGCGCCGTCAGCATGCCCAGCGACCGTTCGCCGAGGTGGTCTGCTTTCAGTCCACTCTGTGTGACGTGGGCCTTGCGCCCAAGCAGCCACAGACGCCGGAGTTTGCCGCGGTCGCCAACTACGGCTATCACCTGGACGCCGGCAAATTCGGTGTTTTCCTGCGCCAGCACTGCATCGACAAACTGGGTGTTCGCCACCTGCTTGATCATATGGACGGGGTCAACGCTGCCGACAATGGCGACATTGCCAGCCTGAGCACGCGTCTGAATGGCCTGCTGGAAGCCGATCTGTTCATCGACTGCACCGGCATGGCCTCCCTGCTGCTGGGCCAGCACTACGGTATTCCGCTGCGCTCCGAGCGCGAGGTGCTTTTCAACGATTCGGCGCTGGCGATCCAGGTGCCGTATCCACGGGACGACACTCCGATTGCCTCGCAAACCCATTCGGTGGCGCAGAAAAACGGCTGGATCTGGGACATCGGTCTGCCCACACGTCGCGGCGTAGGCTACGTCTATTCCAGCGCGCACACCGATGATGAAGGCGCGCGTAGCGAGCTGCTGGCCTATCTGCGCGCCAGCGGCGCGCCCGAAGAACTTGCTGAGCCGCGTCAGCTGCGCTTTGCGCCCGGTTACCGGGAAACCCTGTGGCACCGAAACTGCGTGGCAGTGGGTCTGTCCTCGGGCTTCATCGAGCCGCTGGAGGCCTCGGCGCTGGCGCTGGTGGAGATGTCGGCGACCATGCTGGCCGAGCAGATGCCGGCCACTCGCGCGGACATGGTGCTGGTCGCCGAGCGCTTCAATCGGGCTTTCCGCTATCGCTGGAGCCGGGTGATCGATTTTCTCAAGCTGCACTACGTGCTGAGCACCAGGGACGATCAGCGCTATTGGCGTGAGCACCGCGAGCCAGGCTCGATCCCTGATCGGCTGCTGGAGCAGTTGCGGCTGTGGCGGTATCAGCCGCCTTCACGCTACGACTTCAGCCAAATTGAGGAAATGTTCCCCTCCGCAAGCTATCAATATGTTCTTTACGGAATGGGCTTTGAGCCGGCGCACGCGAGCGAGCGAGGGTCGGATCGGCCGGCTGTGGCGGAGCAGTTCTTTCGCCAGGCCGCCGATCTGGGAGCGCGGATGGCGCGCGCGCTGCCAAGCAATCGGACGCTGATCGAACACATCCACGAGGTCGGACTGACCCGAATCTAGCCGTATGGGGAGAGCTATGCCAAATCACGTGTTGCTCAACAACGTCGAGCATCAGGACCTGCGGGTCATTACCCGCCGTGGCGCCGACCTGGGCGATCAGGTGATGTTTGCGGTCACCTTTCCCGACGAGTTCCGCAGCATCCAGGCGCATTTTCCGATCGTCTTCCGCAAGACCGCCGAGCAGCCCGCATTCCA
>JAGRJL010000650.1 GCA_020442775.1 Lysobacterales bacterium
CCGGCAATTTGCTGGTGTCGGCAATTGCATCAGGCGGGAATCCCGCAGGACGTTATTAAAGCATTGGTTTTTAATAAATTTTCTGGCAAGCAGTGGCGCTTGGGCAGCACTTTGACAGCACTACCGATGAATTCTGACTGAAGCTGACTGGCGAAAGCGGCCTGAAAGCGGGCATCAGTGGACACGCGACTACGGTCAGCAGCACTGATTTTGTTACCGATCGGGTATGGATTGCTCAGGCAGTTTGATACAGAATCAGCCGACCCCGATCTTTACGAAATCTTAAGGAGAACGACATGCAGACCCTGAGTAAAGCAGTGCTGCTGGCCATGATGGCAACCGTTTGGGCCGCGCCGGCCCTCGCCGAAGAGGCAGAAGATGAAGGGGGTTTCAGCGCCAACATCGGCTTCGTCTCTGACTACACCTTCCGCGGCATCTCGCAAACCAACGAGGACCCGGCCCTGCAGGGTGGCGTCGATTACGGCTGGGCCAATGGGCTTTACGTCGGCGCCTGGGGTTCCAACGTGGACTTCGAGCCGGGCGACGGCACCAACCTGGAAGTGGACACCTATATCGGCTGGGCTGCCGATCTTAACGATCAGGTCGCTCTGGACCTGCAGTTTGTTCGCTACTGGTATCCGGGCGGCGAGTCCGACTATGAATACAACGAATTCATCGCCAACCTGACCCTGGCCGAGGCGATCACCTTCACCCTGGGCTATTCCAACGACGCCTTCGGCAGCGATGAGACCGGCATCTATTACGGCGTTTCCGGCAGCTATGGGCTGCCCTGGTACGAGCTGAGCCTGAACGGCAGCTTCGGCTACTACGATCTGGATGACGTGCTCGGCGACAGCTACAACGACTACAGCATCGGCCTGTCGAAGGAATTTGGCCCGGTTGAGGGCGCACTGACCTACATCGACACCGACAACAACGGCGAAGACATCTTCGGCGACAACGCGGGCAGCCGTGTGGTGCTGTCGCTGACGCTGGGTCTGTAAGCCCCTGCATCAAGCTGGATGACACAAGGCCCGGGTCTCCCGGGCCTTGTGTTTTAAGGGCCCAGGGAAGGAGAGCCCAGGGCCCAGTTGGCGCCTGGAGATAGACTGGTCACCTACTGTATCGGCTCCTTCAGCTCGATCCAGATTGTCGCCGCATGCGCCAGCAGACGACCGTCCTCGCCATAGAGCGCGGTGGCTGCATGGTGCTTGCGGCCCTCGCTGCTGGTGGCCCAGGCGATCAGGACGCAGGGCTCGCCGACCGCAGGCAATTGGCTGACTTGTGCGGTCATTCTTCCCAGCAGCGCCGGAAGCGCCGGTTTGCCGAGGGCGAAGTAGCTGGGGCAGTCCAGCGCCGCCCAGATCATCCGTCTGTCGATCAGCCCGTCAGTGGCGACCAGGCTAGCGTCTGGTACCCAGGGCGCGGCGTAGTAGGGCGGCGGCTCGGCGCGGCCGGCGAAAATTCGCAGGCCATCTCCTGGTTTGCGCTGCGGGCCGCAAACGAAACAGCCTGGATAGGGGTGATGGGCGTGGCCGACGAAGTGCCCGGCAGCACGCTCGGCGGCGACCAGGCCACAGCTCACCGGCAGCGCCATCTCGGGCATGCTCACCCGCCTCGCGTTGGCCAGCGTCTGGCCGTTGACCGCCAGCGTCGCCTCGCGTGCGTCGCCCTGCAGCTGCAGCGGCGTATCCAGCGGCGGCGGCGCGCGCAGGGTGACTTCAACGGCTGCATCGGGCTCGGCTTGCACCGCAGCCGCCACCAGCCCTGCGCAGTAGCCCCCGTTGGCCGACTGCTCCGGACCGCGAAAGCGTCGGGGAATGGTGACAGTCACCGAAGCAAGGGGGGTCCTGGACATCGGCGACTATTCGAACTGATCGGCGAAGATGTTGTCACCGGCGCTTGCGCTGGTCAGCCGATAGATGCGCCCATTGAAATAGCCCATCACATAGACATTGCCGAGGTTGTCCTCGCCGAAGCTGGAAACATTGCTCGGCGCAACCGCCCAATTGTTGGAGGAATTGGGTTGCGGGCCGAATACACCAGGGGAGGTCTGAGTTGCGGTCCAGATCCGGCTGGTGCCAAAGTCGGCGTAGAAATAGACCCCGCGCATCTGAGCGATGGGGCCGCGGTAGACGAATCCACCGGTGATTGAAAATCCGTGGGTGTGGCTGTAGTCCAGAACTGGATCGGTCAGCACATCGCCCACCCGACAGGTTCCTCCGGCGGCGATGAAGCCCTCGCGGCAATCCCATCCAAAGTTGACTGCGGTGGCAGCACCGAAGGCGCGGAAGTTGACCTCTTCGCGGGCATTCTGTCCGACATCGGCGATCAACAGATCGCCGGTCTGCCGGTCAAAGCTGAAGCGCCAGGGATTGCGGATGCCCAGATGCAGGATCTCATCGCAGGCACCGCTGACGCCGGCACTGCCGGCGAAGGGATTGTCGCCGGGAATCGCGTAGTTGGCGCTGCCGTCGGCATTGGCGGCGCACAGTTCGTTGCTGCCCGCAGCGGTAGTGGCGTCCACGTCAATTCGCAGTATCGATCCCAGCAGCGCGCGGCTATCGGCGTTACCGCCGCTGTTGACGAAGTTGCTGTCGACTTCACAGCTCCCGGCATTGTTGAGATCAGCCGGGGTGAGCGACTGCGCGCGGTTGCAGGGGTCGTTGGCGCTGCCGCCGTCGCCCATACCGATGTACAGGTAGCCGTCCGGACCAAATGCGATGTGACCACCATTGTGGTTGGAAAAATCCTGGTCCACGCGGAGGATCTCGACCCGGGAATTGAGATCGACCACCGGTGGCGTTGCGGCGCTCAGGGTGTAGCGCGCGATCATGGTGTCCGAGTTGCCGTCGGTGTAGCTGACAAACATGAAGCGGTTGCTGGCATACATGGGATGAAAGGCCACACCCAGAAACCCGCGCTCGTCGTTCGCGCTGCCCGGAATGCTGAAGCCGCCCGGCGGGGTGGTTCCACCGCTGCCGAAGTTCAGGATCGTGGTCACCGTGGCGGCGTTCTCATCAATCACCTTGAGCCTTCCGGTGTGCTCATGCACAAAGTACAGACTCACACCATCGGGCTGATTGAGACCCATCGGGTTGCTGAGGGCGGCGCAGGTGCCGCAGATATCGGTCAGGGCGAGGTCACCCGGAACCGTTTGTGCGAAAGATGGCGCAGCAAAGGCGCTGAGCAGGGCAACTAGGGGAACGCACTTGCGCATCACGACCTCCGGGAGATGGATTCATCAGCATAATCGTCACAAAATGTTTCACGGATGTCGATTTGCCGGGCTGCAAGCCTAGCGGCTTGCGCGAGAAAAATCCGCGACAACGGCCAAGGCACTGAAGATGCGCTGAAAAGCAGCCGTCACTGTTGGCCACCGCTCGATAGGCGCGCGGCACCCGCTGCGGGCTGCGCTGCGGTGTCGACCCAAGCACCGTTGGGTCGGCCGCGCGGCTGCCTGCGCTGCGCCTGCCCGGCGCTGATCAAATCTGGCTCTAGGCTTCTTCGCGCGCCGGCCGGGTACTATTCAAAGCCGTTGGCAAAGATGTTCGGACTGGCCCCGGACGGATAGACAAAGGCCAGTGCGGCCCGATCATCCGACATGTAGGCCGCGCCGCGCCCGTCGGCAAAAGCGCTGGCTCGCATCGTCGCCATCTGCGCCGCGGGCGGGGCGCTGCCGCAAGACCCGGTCGCCGCATCGCCGCAGGAGTGGGCAAGTCCGATGACGTGGCCCATCTCGTGCGCCATCACTTCGGCACCATTTCGACCCATGTCGCCATCGAAATAGCAGCCGGCGTTGTCCTGAATCTGGATCCGCGCCTCGAAGGCCTCGTTGTAGGGCTGCCCGTTGGAGATCGTGTTGGTTTCGAAAAAGCAAGGCCCGCCGTTGGCCAGAGTGCCGCCCATCGCGCAGTTGAAACTGCCGGGAATGGCGTTGAAGGGATCGTTCCACAGCACCGCGTGACCGTCGGAGGTGCCGTTGTCGCAATGGGTATCCGGATTGGGGATGGTCGCGCCCGGATGGGTCACGCTGAGGCGGCTGCCGGGGTCGTTGGTCAGGGCGTTGGCCGCAGCGGTGATCATCGCAAACTCGTCCTGGACCATACCGATCTGGCCAACCGCGGTGGAGGTCCAGACCAGCGGCGTGTCGGTGTCGAACTGGAACCAGCGCACCGCGTTGTTGTTGCCGCCGCGCAGCAAATTGAACTTCTGCCAGGGATTGAGCTGCTTGGCGTCGATGAAGTAATCGGCGCTTGCCGGCGCCTTGCCAGCGCTCACCGCTCGCAGCCAGGCTTCGAACGGGGCGGCGGCTCGGGGACGATGGAAAGTGGCGTTGAAACCGTTGCCCAGGTCACTGCTCGCGGTCAACGCTCGCTCGTAGTAGGACAGACTCTCCTGCTGCAGGCGGAAAAAGATGCCCATGGTCAGCTGCATGGCCTGCAGGCGGCCGTCATCGCGGCGCTGCGCGAAGAGCAGCAGATTCTGCCCCGCCTGCAGGGTCGGGATTCCATAGCTGACCTCGCCAATTCCCGAGTCCAGCGTTCCCCCGGGCAGCACCAGCTCTACCGTTTCCGGCAGGCTGGCGCCCTTCATCTGTTCCTGTATCCGCAGCTGATAGACCGACTCGATGCCTGCCGGCCCGCTGCGCGCACCCAGCGCCTGAGCGACCTCGGCACGGACCAGCAGTGGTGAGGTCGAGAGCAGATCGCGATCGTTCATCATCACGTAGCTCAGGCTCCATGCCGGCATGCTGCCCAGGCAAAGCAGGGTCACAAGCAGAAGGGTGCGCAAGGTGGAAACGATAGGCAGATTCATGACTGTCTCCGATGCTGGGAAAGTGACCCGGCTCGGCCAGCCGAGTCACTCGTAGGCAATGACTTGATCGTACACCGCTGCATACGGGCGTCCAGTACGGATCTGCGAACTTGGTGTAACGGTTCGCAGAGTACCGTCATCAACCAGGATTGCTCGCCCCGCTGATCGGTCGGAGACGAGCTACTCCTGCTGTCTGATCTGATCTACCTGGGCCCGAAGTTCTTCGATCTCGGCCTGTTGTTCCTTCAGCGCCTCAATCAGCACAGGTACCAACGCAGTGTAGTCAACCACGGTGACAACCTCGCGATCCATGGTGCGCATGTCGGCGGTCGCAGCGGCTGGCTCACTGCCGGTTCCGGTCAGATATTTCTGCGCGGTCACCTCGGGGAAGATCGCGGCAACCTGCTGCGCCAGCAACCCGAGGTAGACACGGTCACTCGGTGGATAAAGTCTATCGTACGCTTCCCCACCGTAGCGGTAGCGAACGCCCTGAAGCTGCATCAGCCGATCCAGGCTGCCGGTCAGCGGCTGCACATCTCGTTTGAATCGCTGGTCTGAAAGGTCATAGAGGCCGTTCACGTAGCCCAACCCGCCGGCAAAATAGCCGCCGTAGCCCAGCCAACTTCCGGTGGTGGGAATGCTGCCACGGACACCGATCGCGTCGGAGCTGTTGGAGGTACCCCAGATCGCCGTGCCGCCACCGGTGGCTGGCAACAGCACGCCATAAACGCCCAATCCTGTGGGATTGTTGGTGACGCCACCTAGCGCGTTGAAGGTCCCGTCCACATAGCCCGCGACGCCGGATCCGTTGGCGTTGATGTTCTCCACCCACGCGACGTAGGTACCGTCGCGATCGCCCTCTACCGAGAACAGATAATCGGGTATGACCGTCCCGACACCCACCCGAGTGCCGTTGTTGTACAGGAGGCTGTTGGGAATCCAGCCTGCGCCGTTGTTGCGGAAGGTCTGTCCGGAGGTACCGGGAATCAAGGGGCCGGTTGGCCCGATCGGACCATTCGGGCCGGTCGGACCGGTCGCACCGGTGGGGCCTGTCGCTCCCACCCCGGTGGCGCCGGTTGCACCCATGGGACCGGTCATTCCAGCCATGCCGGTCGCTCCCGTAGCACCCGTCGGACCGGTCATCCCATCCATTCCGGTCGCACCGGTAGGGCCGGTCGCACCTGTCGCGCCGGTCAATCCGTCCATCCCGGTCGCACCGGT
>JAGRJL010000651.1:0-802 GCA_020442775.1 Lysobacterales bacterium
ACCCGGCCCATGAGATCTTTCCCGAACCGCGTCAGCAGGCCTATATCGACATACTCTTTCCTGGATCGAACATGGTTCCCCACGCGATGAATCTGTTCCTGCCATGGGAGATACGCCAGGACGGCAGTGGCCTGGAGACCCTCAACCACTGGGGACGCCACGAACAACTGAGCTTCTTTGAGCGCTCGCTCAATGACGATCCGGCGCTGGTGCCGTTCAACTATCAGGCGCCGATGCGACCCAATCAGCACCAGACCGACAACATGCACGATCTGCGGGAGCGACCCGATCAGCCCGGACACTTTGTTGCCGTGCGGACGGTGGAATTCGGGGTGCGCGGTGCCGGTCAACTGATTCGGGTGGGACCGGCGACTGCAGGCGCATCGGCGTCGCTGACCCGTACGGCTGATCTGACCCATCCCAACACCTATGGATTCCGCGATGACAATGCGCCAGAGCGGCCAGGCGATAGCGGGCGCTATCGAGATCCGGTCCCGCTCGGTGACGGTCGACTGCTCGCCGCACACAGTCTGGAAACTCGGGCCGAAGCGACCACCAGCAGCAACACCACCGAAGTCATCAACGGGCAGACTGTGACCGTGCGTCATCCGCTCAATCGCTACGAGTTTCGCCTGCGGCTGCTGGCGGGTCAGGACGGGCAGGCAGCCGCCACCTCGGTCGCGTTGACTGGAGATAGCGGCATTCACAAGACCACCGCCTTTTGGCAGCCCGATGATCTGGTGCGCTACAGCGACGTTCGATTGTGGGAAACCGATCCGGTGGAACTGCGCCCGCGCACGCC
>JAGRJL010000651.1:899-3514 GCA_020442775.1 Lysobacterales bacterium
CGCGGTCTGGGGGTCATCGTGGTGCGCAACGCCACTCGGCGGGATAGCGCTGATCGCCAGCAGCCGTTCAACCTGCAGGTGCCCAACGGCACCCAGACGATCAGTCCCACCCCGCCCGGTGCGATGGTTTACAGCATCGATCGGCTGCAGGTGATGCAGGGTGACTTGCTGCGTGGCAAGGGCGGCACCAGCAACCCCTTGCCCGGTCGCCGGGTACTGGCTCGGCGGCTGCACGACACCCCTTTCACGGCGCTGCAGATCGAAGGCAGTCCCGGCAGCTACCCGATTCACCTCGACGGTTCGGTAGCGATCGTGGTCCCCGCCGAGCGTGCGCTGACCTGGCAGAGTCTTTCTCCCGAGGAAAATCCAGTGGTCCGCGAACGGGTGTGGCTGTCCCTGGTGCCCGGCGAAATCCGGGTATGCGGCGGCTGCCACGGGGTCAATGATGTTGACCAGATCGGCCAGCCCGGCGCGAGCAATCCGCCGGAGGCTCTGCGCACCTTGCTCCAGCATTGGCAACTTCAGGCCGGTGAGTTGTTCACCGATGGATTTGAATAGTGGCCGGCGGTTGCGGGTGCTTGCCTGGTTGTTGGCCCTGCCGGGTACCGCACTAGCGGTGGGCGATGCACTGAATGCGGGCCTGGCCGCTGGCGACGCCTTGAGTCTGGCGGATTCGTTGTCGGCCTCGGGTCGGCACCGCGAGGCCACGGCGCACTATCAGTCTTTGCTGGACGATCCGCCGCCGCAGTGGGACGCCTGGATGCAGGCTCGGCTGCGCCTGAATCTGGCAGGCAGCCAGCTGGCGCTAGGTCAGTTCGCTATGGCCCGGCTCACGCTACAGGCGATCGAACCGGTGGCGACCGAGTTGACTGACGCGGCGGGTGACCTGCAGCGACAGATTGATGAGGTCGAGTCCGAGGCACTCAGCGCGCAGGCGAAGGGATTGGCCAGATTGCGAGCTGATCCGGATTCAGTCTGGGGCTATCGCGACCTGGCCCGGGCGCTGGCCCTGCAGGGCCGTAGTAGCCAGGCCTGGTCGGTGCTGCAGCAGCAACTGGGGTCGCTCGACGCTGGGCATGCCCTGGCGATGGTCGAAGCGACGGCAAGCATTGCCGAACCGGACGCGGCGATCGAGCTGGCCCTGGACTGGCTGCATTCCCACCCCTTGGACCAGGCGATTCGCACCGCGCTGTTGCGCTTGTCGGTGGACCACGCCCCACTGGAGCGCGCACTGCAGATTCACCAGCAACATCTACGGGTCCTGCCCGATCCGACGCTCTCACGCTACCTGCTGGCCCGCCGGCTGAGTCTCGAAGGGATGCCTGATGCCGCATTGGCGCACTATCAGATGCTGCTCGACGATCGTGTGCTTGGTCTGGAGAGCCATTATGCAGTCGCTGCACTTCATGAGCAGTTGCAGCAACCCGATGCCGCTCTGCAAACGCTCAGACGCGCGATCGAGCGCTGGCCCGACTACGGACCCGCCCAGCCGGGGATCCGCGGCGCCGACCGCAGCCCATATACGGCCTTGCTTGGGCTACTCTGCCGACAGCAGACCCTGCCTGGCCTGGACCTCGACTGGCCGGCCTTGAGCGGCCCGAATGGGGCAACGATTCGCCAGCACCTTGCGCGAGCCAGGCAGCAGGCCGCCTGCGCAACGCCGGCCGGGTCAAACCCCATTGAGGGAGACCGATGGTGAGAACCGAGGCTGCAATACTGTTGCTGGCCCTACTTCTGCCTGGCAATGGCGTGGGGGGCGATTGGCCCAGTTCACTGGACCAAGCCCTGCAGGAGTATGAGGCGGCCGACGCGGAGGCCTTTGGTCAGCAGCCTGACGGGATATTGCATTACAGCTACGCCCAGGCCGATCTCAACGGCGACCCATGGCCGGACGCCGTGGTGATGCTCCTGCCGCCCGGCTATTGCGGCACCGGGGGCTGCACTTTGCTGCTATTGGCGGGCACCGAGGATGGCTTCAAAGTGGTCGATCGCAGTGCGCTGGTCCGTGAACCGATCGAGCTTAGCGACGACTGGCGTGATGGCTGGCGCACGTTGGTCGTCGGTCGTGGTGGCGGTGGGGTGCCCAACGGGATCGCCCTGACCTGGTTTGCCGATGGCGAGTACACCGGTGGGCTCGTCGAAGAGGATGACCCGCGGGTGGCGGCACTGGGTCGTCGCCAGGTCTTGCAGTTGATCGAAGTGGATCGACGCTGAGTATTGGGACAATGCGACAGGACGCGGGCTTGACGCGCAGGAAGTCGGGCCGCGAGTCGGTCTGCGAAAACATGGAGAGCCGCGATGAGCGACAAACACTTTTGGGGCAGGCCGCTCGAGCTGGACGGTGATCGCTTCCGGCACCTGGTGGAGGACGCCCGGAGACTGCGTGTTGGGCTGGGTGTGCCTATTCTGGGCGTGTTTGGCGGGGTCCGGATCGGCGGGGCATTGGGGACTGGTAGTCCGATTTTTGGCTCAGACACGATCTGCTTCAATGGTCGCCCAGGTCACGAAAGCTTCTTGATTCTGCGCAGCTTTCAGCATCCAGATCAGGAAACGGGCAGCGACGGACTGCATTGGGATGGCATCGCAACCGCCGGTAAGCCCTATGACACCCTGGT
>JAGRJL010000652.1 GCA_020442775.1 Lysobacterales bacterium
CCCTGGGCGCGGTCTTCGACGTGGGCCCGGTCAGCGTGACCGTGGATTACTTCAACATCGAGCTGAAGGACCGCATCACCGTCTCCCAGCTGTTCTCGCTGCTGCCTGAGGAAATCGATGACCTGGTCGCCTCCGGCGTGACCAGCGCGGCCAACCTGCAGAACTTCCGCTTCTTCACCAACGACTTCGATACCGAAACCGACGGCATCGATGTGGTGGCAACCTGGTCGGGCGAGATGTTGGGTGGTCAGACCGAGTACAACCTGGCCTTCAATCACACCAACACCGACGTCACCAAGTTCAATCCCGACACGCTTGATGCGACCCGTATCCGCGAGCTGCAGGAAGGTCTGCCGGAGAACCGACTGTCATTCACCGCCAACCACTTCGTCGGCGACTGGCGCTTCCTCGGCCGGGTCAACTACTACGACGGCTGGTACGACTCCGAAGACGGTGAAAGCTACGACGGCGAGTGGCTGGTTGACGCCGAAGCGGCCTACTCCTTCAACACCGATCTGACCCTGACCATCGGTGCGCAGAATCTGTTCGACACCTATCCGGATGAAAACCCGGGCGCGCGTTCGGGCGTCGGCAACCGCTACAGTCAGTTCACCCCGTTCGGTTTCAACGGCGGCTTCTACTACGCCCGTCTGACCTGGACGCTGGACTAGGTGATTTAAGCGCTGCCCTGGCATCGCCCCGTCGAAGGGCGAGCGATAACGCGAACGCCTGCCTTCCGGCAGGCGTTCGCATTTGTAGCGTTCGATTTCGGATCGAAACTGCCCGCGGGCGAACACCGCGGAAGCCGCGGTTGTTGACCCGCGCATTGGAAAGCAGATCGGTTTGACGCATTCGCACCACGCCTGGCCGCGCCAGGAGAGGACGGAGGGAAAAATCGTTGATCGTGGCATGGGGGCTGCTTGCCATCCTGTGGTCAGCCAGCCACTGCGGTCAGCCCGATGATCACGCCCATACAAGCCCTGCAGATCCTTCACCGCCAGTTTCGCCGTCATCCGCTGGATGTCCTGTCGATGGCGTTCTCGCTGGCGCTGGGGATGCTGCTGCTGGTGCTGATCCTGGGCGCGATCAATGGCTTCCTGCTGCGCCCGCTGGCAGTGCCGGAGGCCGATCAGCTGGTGCGCGTACGCGAGGTGCAGCAGGCCAGCAACGGCGAGCGGAACGTGTTCAGCGTGGCACCGGCGGTGTGGCAGCTGTGGCAGCAGGAATCGCTGCAGACCATCAACGATATCGCGGTGGCTACCGGCAGCAGCGTGACCCTGGGTCTGAACGATGCCCCGGAACAACGCTCGGCCGCGCTGATCTCCGCGAACTTCCTCCCGGTGCTGGGGGTGCAGCCGGCGTTGGGCCGCGGGTTCGGGACTGACGCGGATCAGGGCGAGGGCGCGGCCGAAGTGATCATTTCCGATCGGCTGTGGCGGGAGCGCTTCGACGCCAGCCCGGCGGTGATTGGGCAATCGCTGCGGGTGGACGGACGGCAGCGCCAGATTGTCGGGGTGATGCCGTTTGCGATCTCGCACCCCTACGATGCCGAGCTGTGGCTGCCGATCGCGCTGGGCGAGCGGCTGCATCAGCGGGTCGGCAACTATCTGTATGCGCTGGCCAGGCTGCAGCCCGGCGTCAGCGCGGAGGCTGCACAGGCTGAACTCAGCGAGCTGGCTGCCCGGCTGCAGGCTGAGCACGCCAGCCTGGTCGATGCGGTGGCGGTGGAACTGACGCCGCTGCGCGAAGAGCTGATCGGCGACCTGCGTCCGGCACTGTGGGTGCTGGGCATCGCCTCGGCGCTGGCCTTCCTCGTCGCCCTGCTCAACTGCGCCACCCTGACCGGGCTGCGCGCGCTACGCGATCGCTCCACCACCGCAGTGCGTGCCGCCCTGGGCGCGGGCCACAGGGATCTGTTCGTGGACGCCCTGATTCGCCACGCGGGGACCGCCGGACTGGCGGCGGCGCTGGCGCTGCTGGCGCTGCCGCCACTATCAGGCGCCCTTCTGGGGCTCGCCGGCTCGGCCTCGATCAACGAATTCGACGTCGCCGCGCGCGCCGATTTCGTCACCGTGGCCCTGACCCTGGTCGTGGCCGCAATTGCCGCGCTGGTGTTGACCGCAGTCGAGTGCGCCACCCTGGCCCTGGCGATCCGCCAGCCCACGGTGCTGCGCGAGGCGCGGATGACCGCCAGCCGGGCGACCAATCGCTGGCTGCAGGCGGTCACCGCCGGACAGCTGGTCGCCAGCATCGTGGTGGTCACCGGCGCGGTGCTGGTCACCCAGGGCTATCTGAATCAGGTCTATGGCGATCGCGGCTTCGATCCCGAAGACCTGTGGCTGGTGGATGTGAGCCTGCCGGCCACCCGCTACGCAGACACCCCGCGGCGGCTGGATTACGTGCAGCAGGTGGTGGAACGGTTGCGCGCCACCCCAGGAGTGATCAGCGCCAGCGCCGCGACCACCACCCCGGATGAGGGCGGCAGCTGGGGCGCGGGCTATCTGATTCCGGGCCAGGAGCCGCCCCCGCTGGGCTACCACCTGACCAATCACCGGCTGGTGGCCGCCGGCTACTTTCAGACCATGAACATCCCGCTGCTGGCCGGGCGCGACTTCGGCTCCGCCGATTTTGCACAGGATGCGCGCAGCGTGGTGGTCAGTCGCGAATTTGCCGAGCGCAGCTGGCCCGGCCGCGATCCGCTGGGCCAGACCCTGCAGCGCTATCGCCGTGATGATCAGCTGACCGTGGTCGGAGTGGTCGGTGACGTGCGCGAGGCCGAACAGGCCGATGACTGGACCGAAACCGCGGCCTGGTATCT
>JAGRJL010000653.1:0-1576 GCA_020442775.1 Lysobacterales bacterium
GCTCCGGCGAACGCTCGGCGAGGAAGGCGTCCAGGTCGCTGACCCCCAGCTCCTCGGCCTCCTCCCACAGCGCCTCGGCGGCCTGCCAGACCCGCGGATCGGGTCCGCTCACCGATTCAGCTCCTCGCGCAGCCAGGCGCTGGCCATGCGCCATTTGCGCGCCACCGTGGCCGAGCCCACGCCCAGCTCGGCGGCGATCTCCTCGCCGGTCAGCCCGCCGAAAACCCGTAGCGAAACCACTTCGGCGCCGGTGCGATCGAACTGCTCCAGCTGCCCGATCAGCTGATCGAAACGCAGCACCGAGGTCATGCTGGCGCCGCCGGTGGCCAGCGCCGACAGGGTTTGCTCCACCGGGCTGCCGGCCGCCGCCCGCCGTCCGTCCTGACGCCACTGGTCAACCGCGGCCTGGCGCAGCACCCGCGCCAGCAGCGAGAGGAAATGATTGCGCGACAGCGCCGCATCCTGATTGGCCTGCTTGATCCGGATATAGGCGTTGGCCACCAGCTCGGTACGCTGTAGCTGCGCTGACGATCCGCTCAGCTGGCGCGCCGCCATCTGCCGCGCCACCGGATACAGGGCGGCGATCAGTTCATCGACCGAGTGCAGGGTTTCGTCCATCGTCGACCGCGTGGTGATACCGGATCAGTGAACACTGTCCGCTGCGACGCTTCAAGGGGGCAGCGGCGAATCCGCAGTGGATCGCATTCAGCGGCGGGCTTCCCGAGCAATTGCGCAAACTGTGACTAGGACGTTGCCGATCGTCATCGACACACCGCTGTCACCTGTGCACACTACCCTCCCAGCGCTTCAACCGGCGGCGGGCCAGTGTTCGCCGCTCCAGATTCGCCGCGACGCGGCTTTTGTAGAGGCAATGGGGAAATGATTCAATGGGGAGCAATGGCCCGCGCCAGCCTGGTGGGGGCCGGGCTGCTGTGCGCGCAAGGCGCAAGCGCCGACGTATTCATCAACGAATTTCACTACGACAACGCCGGCACCGACACCAACGAAAAGGTTGAGGTGATCGCCCCAGCCGGGACCAATCTGGCCGGCTGGAAAGTGGTGCTCTACAACGGCAGCGGCGGCGGCCAGTACGCCACTCTGAATCTGTCCGGCACCACCAGCAATCAATGCGGCGGTCACGGCACTGCGGTGGTCTCGGTGGGCAGCACTGGGATGCAGAACGGCGCGCCCGATGGGCTGGCGCTGGTCAACAGCAGCGGTCAGGTGGTGCAGTTCCTCAGCTACGAGGGCAGCTTCAGCGCCACCAACGGCCCCGCAGCTGGACTGAGCAGCAGCCTGGTCCCGCAGTCGGAAACCAACAGCACGCCCAGCGGGTACTCGCTGCAGCTGACCGGCAGCGGCAGCAGCTACGCCCAGTTCAGCTGGGCTGCGCCAGCGGCCAGCTCTTTCGGCGCCTGCAATCCCGGACAGACCCTGACCGGCGGCGGTGGTGGCGGCGGAGGCGGGAGCGGCGGTTCCAGCTTGAGCAACAACGTCCCGCGCGACGGGCTCGCCGCCAGCAGTGGCGCGACCCTGCAATACACCATGGCGGTGCCCGCCGGCGCTTCGGATCTGT
>JAGRJL010000653.1:1660-2423 GCA_020442775.1 Lysobacterales bacterium
CCCTACCGCTACGGCAACAACGAGAGCTGCAGCTTCCCCAGCCCGCAGGCCGGCACCTATTACGTGATGCTGCGCGCCTACACCAGCTTTTCCGGGGTCAGCCTGATCGGCAGCTACCAGGAGGCCAATCCGGGCAATCCCTACTACACCGGGGTCAATACCAGTAGCGCCAGCGCCCTGCGTACATCGCTGCACCAGATCATCGACGACAGCAGCAAGGTGCCCTACACCGCCAGCACCACCGACACCTGGGACGTGCTCAATCAGGCCGATCAGGACCCGCTCAACAGCGGTCGGATCCTGGACATCTACAAGAACGCGTCGTACCCCAAGTACAGCGGCGGCAACAACGACTACAACCGCGAGCACACCTGGCCCAACTCGCTGGGCTTCCCCAATGACGGCAGCACCAACTATGCCTACACCGACGTGCACATGCTGATGCTCGCCGACATCGGCTACAACAGCGCGCGCGGAAACAAGATCTACGACAACTGCACCAGCGCCTGCACCGAATACCCGACCCAGAGCTACAACGGCCAGGGTGGCGGCAGCGGCGTCTATCCGGGCAACTCCAACTGGACCAACGGCAGCGTGTTCCAGGTCTGGCGTGAAGTGAAGGGCAATGTGGCGCGCGCCATGTTTTACATGGACATTCGCTTCGAGGGCGGCATTCACGGGGTCAGTGGCGCGGCCGAGCCTGATCTGCGCCTGACCAACGACACCAGCCTGATCACCCAGACCGGCAGCAACGCCGCGGTCG
>JAGRJL010000654.1:0-341 GCA_020442775.1 Lysobacterales bacterium
TTCGCCAGCTGCTGCAGGGTTTCGCCGATCACCGCCGGGGTTTCCACGGTTGCCGGCGGGCGCTGCGCCAGCTGCTGCAGTGCACCGAGTTGCTCCAGCGCGGCCAGCGCCTGGGTCACTTCGCGGCCGGTTCCGCTCTGTTTCTCCAGCTGTCCGGCGATGTCGGCCAGTAGTCCGGCCAGACGGGTGAGGCCGTCAGCGTCCTTGCCGCCCTGCTTGAGTACCCGCCGGAATTCCTCGCAAAGGCTCTCCCAGCGGCTGCGCTCGTCCGCGCTGGGCTGCCCGGCGAGGTGGGCCAGCTTGAGCAGATTCTCTTCGGCGCGCGCGCCCAGGGTCTGCGC
>JAGRJL010000654.1:432-1246 GCA_020442775.1 Lysobacterales bacterium
CGATAGCTGCCCTGCAGCTTGAACGGCGGCTCGGTGCGATAGCTGTCGTCCTGCGCTGCGCTGGCGACATAGGCCGCGTTGACCTTCATCAGCAGGTCGCGAACCGTGCCCATTCGGCGCAGTAGCTCGCCTACCTCGACTGCGCTGGGAATGCTGCTGGGCAGGGCTTCATCCTCGCCGGCGGCAATCCGCAGCGCAGTGCGGATCTCCTCGCGCGAGCGCTCGGCCAGAGGCTGGGTCAAGGGGTGGGCGGTGAGGGCGTTCTCCAGATAGGAATCGGCAAACAGCTTTTCGCGGCCGGATAGGACGTCGCCCAGATTGTAGGTGTCGGCGCGGTTGGCCAGCATGTCCGGAATCTGGAAGCGCTCACCCTGTTCGGTGTAGGGGTTGCCGGCCATCACGATGCAGAAGCGCTTGCCGCGCAGATCGATGGAGGTGGCCTGGCCGTTGACCACTGCATCGATTCGACGGGTGCCGTCCGCCAGCGAGATGAACTTCTGCAGGAACTCCGGCGACAGATGCTGGATATCGTCCAGATAGAGCATCACATTGCGACCCATGGCCAGGCCCAGGTTGAGCTTCTCCAGCTCTTCGCGGGCGGCCCGGTGCGGCGCCTGCGCCGGATCCAGACCGCTGACCTCGTGACCCAGGGTAGGGCCATTGACCCGCACGAAGATCATCCCCAGACGGTCGGCCAGATACTCCATCAGCGTGGTCTTGCCGTAGCCGGGCGGGGAGATCAGCAGGAGCATCCCGGAGCGATCCGAACGCTTGTCCCCGACGGTGCCGATCTGCTTCGCCAGATTGTTCCCAA
>JAGRJL010000655.1 GCA_020442775.1 Lysobacterales bacterium
CGTTCGCGCATGCCGGGCAACAGGCGATGGACCAGCTCTGTCGGTGCGCTCAGCATCAGCTGCAGAAACTGCTGATGAACCTCCCAGGGATGCGCGGTGAAATCACCGGGGAGGCCGTAGCCGGCGTTGTTCACCAGCATATCCACCGTCATTGCACGCTGATCCAGTTCCGCGACCAGTCGCTGCACGGCGTCAGCTTCGGCCAGATCGCTCTGGATACAGCTGACCGTTACCTGGTGCTCGCCGCGCAGGCGAGTGGCGAGTTCGGCCAGTCGGTCCAGGCGTCGCGCGGTGATCACCAGATTCCAGCCGGCGGCGGCCAACTGTCGGGCAAACTCCTCACCGATGCCGGCTGAAGCACCGGTGATCAGCGCGGTCCGAGATGACTCACCCATGGCCAGACTCCTGGTTGAGCAGCTGTGCGTGGCTGGGCAGCGGCTGTAATCGCTGCGCTATCAGTTGTTCGGCGAGCTGCCAGTCAATCTCTTCCAGACTGCTCGCCTGCGCCAGCTGCTGAATGATCTCGGACTGGATCGCGCCCCGGTGACGGGCTTCGGCGTAGGGCAGGCGAGTGAAGCTGACCTGCGCGTAGCGCGACAGGAAACGCTGGGGAAAGCGCCGTGCCAGCGCCGATTCAATCTGCTTGGCCCACTGGTAATCGGCTCTGGCAACGTGGTCGCGCATCTCGTAGTAGTTCTCCACCGCCATCGCGGCAATCGCATCGGCGTTGTCCTTGCGTCGGCGGTAAAACTCGGCGAAGGCAGGAGCCAGATCACACTCGTCACAGAGCAGATCGGCCAGCTCGGCGCAATCTTCGAAGGCGCAGTTCATCCCCTGGCCGTGGAAGGGCACCACCGCATGCGCCGCATCGCCTATCAGCAGTGCGCGACCCTGATGATGCCAGGGGCTCAGCCGCAGGGTGGCTAGCGGTCCCACCTGGTTGTCGACGAATTCCTGCTGCAGGTCTTCCAGATAGGGCACGGCCGAGGGGAATTCGCTCTGAAAGAACTGGGCGACCGCCTCTTCAGTGGTCAGCTTGTCGAAACTCTTCTCCCCCTTCAGGGGCAGAAACAGCGTCACCGTAAAGCTGCGGTCAGCGTTGGGCAGGGCGATCAGCATGAACTGCCCGCGCGGCCAGATGTGCAGCGCGTGCGGATCCAGCCGGAACTGGGGATCCTGCGACGTGCCCCCGGGGCGAATCGACAGTTCCTTGTAGCCGTGCTCCTCCCAGCTGATCTCCTCTTCCAGGCCAAACGCGGCGATCATCGCAGCGCGCAGTGGTGAACCGGCGCCGTCGGCGCCAACGACGGCGGCAAAAGGCTGTTGGCTGGGACCCTGCGGGGTGTCCAGATAGAGGTGGGAGTTCTCCCAGTCGACCGTGCGCAAGGCGTGGTCAAAATGCAGCCGTACGCCGGCATCTGCCGCCGCGCTGACCAGCAGTCGATTCAGATTGGCCCGGTGGACCGAATGAATCACCTGCTGATCATTCAGCCCATAGGGCTGCAGGTCCAGATGTCCATCCAGGCTGTGTACCGCTCGCCCTCTCATCGCGATCGCCTGGGCCGCCACCTGCTGCTCCAGGCCAGCCATCCGCAGGGCATTCCAGCCTCGTTCGGACAGCGCCAGATTGATCGAGCGGCCACCGATGGCTGGCCCCGAGCGGGGGTCGGCGCGACGCTCGTAGAGGTCGATCTTCCAGCCCCGTTGGGCCAGCAGGCGGGCAATCAGTGCGCCCGCCAGCCCGGCGCCGACGATACTCAGTTCGCGCGCCATCAGTGCGACTCCAG
>JAGRJL010000656.1 GCA_020442775.1 Lysobacterales bacterium
CACAACTGCGTGGCGCGGGACCTGGTCCGGGTCGGCGATCGCCTGCTGTTTGCCTACAACGTCTTTATCGGCCTGAAGAAGGAAACCCGGGTCGAAGACGTGTTCTGCCTCTACCGGCTCAGCGAAGGTGATGGCGGCGCAGAGCTGGAGGCGGTCCCCAGCAACGGCAGTTTCCTCGCCGATCAACGCTTCGTCGCCGACTTCCGCGAGCTCTACACCTATTACCGGGCGACCACTCTGGATCAGCTGCGGATCCTCGGTGACAAGCTGCTAATGGTCTTCCGCACCGGCAGCAATCCGGGCGACCGGCGCGTTTTCAGGTTCAGCGTCCACCCGGATGGCCGGGTCGACTACATCGACAATCGCGGCGAGCGCGATAACGTCCTGCCACCCGCGCATGACTTCGAATGGACCGCGGTCACCCGCGAGCAGCACGTCCTCGGGCGCCATCCGCACGTCAATATTCTCGACACCATCTTCGTCGAAACCGTCGGTGGTGATCTCACCATCAAGGTGGAGAACAACACCGAGTCCGGGATGGGCATCTATGCCGAGCCGGTGGAGGACAAGAACCAGTCGCTGGCCGACGCCGAAATCTTCTATGCCGACCTGCGCAGCCTGATCCTGCTCAAGATCCGGCCTTACCGGGAAAGCCAGTGGCGCCATCTGGTCTACAACCAGCGCACCCGGGAAGTGGTGCGCATCGACGAGATCGGCGCCTCCTGTCTGGAACTGCCGGAGGACCACGGCATCGTGTTTCCCGGCGGCTACTATCTGGAGTCCGGCGAGTTCAAGCATTTCGCCGACCTCGGCCATGATTTCAGCGGCTTCCGCCTGAAGCGGCAGATCCGCGCCCCCAGCGGCGAAGACGTGCTTTACGTCTTTCACGAAGAATCCGGCGGCCGCTATGCCCTGCTCCCCTACAACCTGATCGATCGCGCGATCGGTGCGCCGCTGCTGGCGCATGGCTATGCCCGTTTTGAAGACGGGCGGATGCTGCTGTTCACGCCGGAGCTTGAGGAACCGGCGCGCCTGCACACCATGCAGCTGTGGGCCTCGCCCTTTGCCAGCGAGGAGCATGCGGCGAAGCAATCGCGGCCCAAGGGTCTGCTCGGGCGCCTCGGTAATGCGACCCTGGTTCGCGGACTGGCCGAGCTGCGCCAGCTCGCCCGAATCGCCGAGGAAGCCGACTCCCAGGCCGGCTTCGACCGACTGATCAAGCTCGCCTCAAGAACCACCGATGGCTATCCCTGGGTGCGCGAAAAAGAGGCGGGCGAACTCGGCGAGGAACTGGGCAATATCCACAAGGCGGCCAATTCGGCGCTGGAGGCCTTTGAACGACTGCAGCAGCAGCGCGCGCAGGCCAATCAGCTGGTATCGCGCCAGGAACAGGCGGTCCGCGAGCTGATCTCGCGCACCGAAGCGCTGCTGTGGCAGAAGCCGGACGACTTCACCCAGGCGATCGCCGCACTCAAGCGCCTGCGCGGCGAACTGGTGGCGGTGGGTGAAAAGGCTTTCGTCGACGCCCATGCGGTTGCCGCGCTGGATCAGCGGCTGCGCGATACCCAGCTGCGAGTGGGCGAGCGGGCAATCAAGTTTTTCGCCGATCCGGCCGCCTTCGCCACCCTGCGCAGCGGACTGGAACAGCTGGCGCTGGAGATGGAAGAGGTTCCCTCCACCACCAAGCTGCTGCCCTTGAGTGAGCGCCTGGACGAACTGGCAGATTCGCTGGACGGACTGTCCGAGCTGATCGCCGGCTTCGATCAGACCGACGCCCAGGAGCGGGCCGCGCTGCTGCAGTCCACCAGCACGCTGTATGCCGAAGTCAATCGCCTGCGCGCGCGCCTCAAGCAGCGCCAGGAGAAGCTGCTGGAAAGCGAACAGGGGCTGGAATTCAGCGCCCAGATCACCGTCTTCGAGCAGGCCCTGGCGCACCAACTGGGCCGCTGCGAGAACCCTGAGGACGTTGATGAAGGCCTGGCCCGCGCGCTCAGTCAGCTC
The DNA here is from genome assembly GCA_020442775.1 of Lysobacterales bacterium. Lineage (GTDB taxonomy): Bacteria > Pseudomonadota > Gammaproteobacteria > Xanthomonadales > SZUA-5 > SZUA-5. The sequence continues at coordinate 2,002 of JAGRJL010000656.1, forward strand.
GAAGAGCTTGAGGGACGCTTCGCCGCGCAGCCGCGCTTTGCCGAAGAGCTGGTCAGCCGCCGTGAAGCGGCGCTGGAAGCCTTCACCGCCAGACGTGAGCAGCTGTCTGCTCAGCGGGAGAAGCGCAGCGCCAC